>DASZPK010000106.1:0-8071 GCA_035550335.1 Chthoniobacteraceae bacterium
TTTTTCAGCTCGGGCAATTGCAACGCGGCGAGCACGGGCTGGGGGACGTTCTCCTTGGCAACGCCGAGGTCTTGGTCGCCTTGGTCGTCGTCAAACTCGGTGATGCGATCGTTTGTCCCGATCCCGGTGATGAGCCGCCCGTCCGTGGTGCAGAGGAAGATCATGTAGGGATCGGGGGCGTGTTTGGGGTCGGAGACATTCACGTGCACGGAGTTGTCGATTTGCTCCTTCATGAGGCCGACCCGCAGCACGCCGGCGAAGCGCGAGTGGGAATCGTTCACGGTTTTCAGGACGCTCACCTCGACGTGGCGCTGGTTTTCGGGGAGGGCATCGTCGAGCTGCGACCAATGGAGATCCGTCCAGATCAACTGGTCTTTCCATGTGCTTTTGATCGGCGTGGTAAAGGTCGGGTGCGAGGAGGGATCGACGGCGGGGACGGCATTGTGAATCTGCGAGGCATCCTGCACCGTTGTCTCGGAGAGGTATTGCCTGCCGTCAAACCACGTGCGACGGCTGACAAACCTGCCTCCCGAGCTGAACACCGAGACCTGGCCCGCGGTGGAGTGGTCGATGAGGATGTCGCCGTTAGCGGCGGTGCCGGTGCTGGCGGCGTAGGTGAAGCTGGCCTCGGAGATGTTGCGATTGGCCAGCAGGATCGACATCAGGCCGTTGTGGATCGAGTCCACCTTGTGGGGATCGGTGAGGCCGTATTTGATCTGGTCCTCGAAATCGGAGGCCGCTGCTGGGGCTTCCTGCAGGTAATCGTTGACGCGGTTCACGATGTCCCTGCTTGTGCGGTCGCGAAGTTGCTCGGAGCTTTGGAGGATCGTGCTCTGCGAGCCGTCGAAGATGAGGAAGAAAAGCAGTCCGAGGCCGAGGAGCAGCCCGAGCAGGCTGAGGGCAAAAACCTCTCTCAATGTGGGGCGGATGTTTCCGGGCATGGGCTGGGCGCGGCGGCTTGCATGAGCTTATTCCGCCGCTGTGAAACGGCGCAAGCGCGAATGAGAGGTTCCATTTGAATTGACGCCACAGCGGTGGATAATTAGAGCAAGGCTGACCCCAACGAAAGGAACGCCAGGACCTTGCAAGCGATTCTTCCAAACGACCGACCCAGGAATTGGCGCACGAGGACGATTGATTTTTTCAACCGTCAATCGCAATGGACAATACTGGGCATGGCGACCGCGCTGTCCGCGTTCATCGGTTATCTCGACTATACCACGGGCTATGAGTTGAACCTCGTGGTGTTTTACTCCATACCCATTTTGTTTGCGGTTTGGTTCGGGGAGAGGCGCATCAGCATTTTCATCGCGCTGTTGTGCGCCATTTTTTGGTGGTGGGCGGACGTCAAGTCCGGGCATCCCTATTTGTTCACGTGGCTTGAGACCTACAACACCGCGGTGAGCCTCGTTTTTTTCCTGTTTGTGGAGAGCGGGGGAACCGCGCTGAAAAAGCAACTCGAGCTGCTGGAGCGCACCCAGCGGTTGGAGCGGGAGATCATCCGGATCAGCGAGTACGAGCAGCAGCGCATCGGGCAGGATTTGCATGACGGACTCTGCCAGTACCTCGCCGCGATCGGCTGCGCGGCGAGCTCGCTCAGGAATGATTTGCAACTGAAGCAACTGCCCGAGGCCGCCGCGGCGGGTGAGATCGCGGAGTTGCTGAAGCAAGGCGTGACCCAGTCGCGGAATCTTTCCCGCGGCCTTTTTCCGGTGCAGATGGACGAGGCGGGGCTCGAGTCGGCCTTGAGCGAGCTGGCCGCAAGCAGTACGCGCCTTTTGAATATCGACTGCGAATTTGAAGCTGCGGGGCGTGTGCCGATTTACGATTACGCCGCCGCCACGCACCTCTACCGCATTTCGCAGGAAGCCCTCAACAACGCCACCAGGCACGGAAAAGCCTCGAAGGTCACAATCTCATTGCGGCGCGACGGGGACACTGTCATTCTCTGTGTAACCGACAACGGAAAAGGCTTGCCTAAAGCAAACGGGAAAACCGATGGTATGGGTCTGAAGATTATGGATTATCGCGCACATTTGATCGACGGTTGGCTCGAGATTGGGAACAGGCCCAATGGCGGGGTGACCGTCACCTGCTCGTTCCGGCAGGGGACCATACCATTGGGAGGTGCACAAAATTGAGCGAGCATGCCGTGCAAGCCAAATCGAAGGTGGTGATCGTCGAGGATCATCCGCTTTTCCGCGAGCGGCTGATGGTGCTGATCAACAAGGAACTGGACATGTCGGTCTGCGGGGAAGCGGACAACATCCGGCAGGCGATGGAGATCATCAAGGCGACGCAGCCGCACGCCGCGGTGGTGGACATCACCTTGAAGGGGAGCAGCGGGCTGGAGTTGATCAAGGACTTGAAGGCGCAATCCATCGACATCCCGGTGCTGGTGCTTTCCATGCACGACGAGTCGCTCTACGCCGAGCGCGTCATCCGCGCGGGGGCGAAAGGTTACATCACCAAGGATGAGGCCTCGGAAAAAGTGATGTCCGCGATCCGCAAAGTGGTGGCGGGGGAGATTTACTTGAGCGACTCGATGACTTCGCGGGTGCTCAAGAACCTGAGCGGCAAAAACGCCCAGCACAGTTCGCCCCTGGAGCGGCTTACCGACCGTGAGCTCGAAGTGTTTCAATTGATCGGCAAGGGGAAGACCGCCAAGGAAATCGCCGAGACGCTCAACCTCGGACTCACGACCATCGATACCTACCGGGCGCGGATCAAGGAGAAGCTCAATCTCCGCAACGCCACCGAGCTGGTGCACGAAGCCGCGGAATGGGTCCGCAGCCAGCGGTAAAAAACGAATCAGTCAATCGTGTCTTTCGGCAGGTAACCGTTGATGACGAGCACGTCCAGCACGTCTTCAATCCGCTGCTGATCGGTCCCCGTTTCGCCCTCGATTTTGAATTGCGAATTCTTCGCGATCCCCATTCCATGAAGTGTCACCGCGAGCTTTTTCAAGGGCACGGCCTGGTGATTGACCCGGATTGTGCCGCTTTTGGCGACGGTGATGAGGGTGGGGTTGGTTTTCACGGCAGGCCGCGCGGCGGCGGTTTCCTTGCTTGCGCACGCGGGCAGGCCAAGGATCACACCGAGCAGGATGCATTGCAATGTTCGGGACATGAAGCGGCGCACCATAGCACGAGTTTAAACAAAAGCCAGCACTAGGTGGATGCGCGTTTGTATTCGGCTGTGGCCGAGGTGAGGCCGGCGGAGAGGCAAGCGGGGCAGAGGCGGTAATCGGGATTTTCGCGCTCAGCCTCGGGCGAGAGCAGGAAGAGCGCATGACACGGGTCGTGGAGGCAGTTCGCGAAGCGGTTCGTGGAGCGGCCGGTATGGGCGCAGCGGCCGATCTGCACCAGGCCTTCCTCGACGCGGATGGTCATGCGCTCGTCGAACACGAAACATTCCCCCTGCCAGTGCGTGTTCCCGAATTCCCGCTGGTATTCCATGATGCCGCCGTGGAGCTGGAAAACGTTGTCAAACCCGTGGCTGCGGAAAAGGGCCGACGCCTTTTCGCAACGGATGCCGCCGGTGCAATACATGAGCACTTTTTTTCCCTTGAGCGATTCGAGTTGCGCCATCTGCTCCGGCAACTCGCGGAAATTGCCGATGTCGCATGCGACGGCGTTTTCAAATTTCCCGACGGCCGATTCGTAGCGGTTGCGGACGTCGACGAGCACGACGCCTTGCTCTTCCTCGATGGCGCGCTTCCACTCCGCGGGGGAGAGATGGTTGTCGCGGTCAGGGGCGAGGTCGCCATGGTCGTTCAGGGTCACGATCTCGGGGCGGACTTTCACGGAAAGGCGGCGGAACGTCCCGCCGTCGCCGGGGCTGGTCTTGATCTCGATGTCCGCGAAGCGGCTGTCCCCCCTGAGCGCGCTGGCATAGCGGGCGATTGCCCCCGGATCGCCGGCGAGGGTGCCGTTGATGCCTTCGTTCGCGATGAGGAGACGGCCCTTGAGGGCGAGCGTTTCGCACAGCCGGCGCTGTTCCGCGGCGAGGAGCGCCGGGTCCTCGACCGGGACGTACTTGTAAAACAAGATGACCTGGCGCGATTCTTCCATGGGAACGTGCTATACTTTGTAAAACGCGGCAATGGCGTCCACCACGCACGCCTGCTGTTCCGGCGTGAGCTCCGGGAAGATCGGCAGCGCGAGCGATTCGCGCGCGGCTTTTTCGGATTCCGGGAAATCCCCTTCGCGATAGCCGAGGCCGGCGAAGCATTCCTGCATGTGGAGCGGCATGGGATAATAAACGGCGTGGCCGATGTTGTTTTTCGCCAGGTGCGCGCAGAGGTCGTCGCGGCGCGGGGCGCGGATCACGAACTGGTTGTAGATGTGATGGTTCTTCGCGCCGCTGGCGGCGTAGGGCTCGATGGGCAGGGTGAGCTTGGAATCGAGCCCGGCCTTCGCAAACAACTCGCGATACAATGCGGCGTTGCGCCGGCGGCCCGCGGACCATTCATCGAGATGCGGCAGCTTGATGGCCAGCACCGCCGCCTGCAAGGCATCGAGGCGGAAGTTGCCGCCGACCATCCGGTGGTAGTAGCGGCGCTCGCCGCCGTGGTTGCGCAGGGCGCGGATTTTCACGGCCATCTCCTCGTTGCGGCAGAGCACCATTCCCGCATCGCCGAACGCGCCGAGGTTTTTCGAGGGGAAGAAACTGTAGGAGCCGAAATCGCCGATGGCGCCCGCGTGGAGTGTGCCGTTTTTCGAGGGGTAATCGGCGCCAAGCGCCTGTGCGGCGTCCTCGATCACCGGCAGCGAAAATTTCCGCGCGAGCGCGAGGATTTCGTCCATTTGGCAGCAGAGACCGAACAAATGCACGGGCATGATGGCCTTGATTTTCCGGCCATCACGCGTGGAAAACGTGCCATCGGGATTTTTGCTGCATTCGTTTTCGAGGCAGGCGGTGAGCTTCGGTATCGAGATATTGTAGGTGGCGGGATCGATGTCGATGAACACCGGGGTCGCCCCGGTGCGGGCGATGCTCCCGGCGGTGGCGAAGAAGGTGTAGGGCGTCGTGATCACGGCGTCGCCGGGGCCGATATCGAGCGCCATCAAAATGACGAGGAGGGCATCGGTGCCGGAAGTGACGCCAATGGCGTGCGGCGAGCCGGTGTAATCGCAAACCGCCTTTTCAAACGCCTCGACTTTCGGGCCGCCGATGAAGACCTGGGAATCGGCGATGGCTTCCATTTCCGGGCGGATTTCGTGTTTGAGGGAATCGTATTGGAGCTTTAAATCGAGGAGCGGGACTTGCATGGGAGGGGCGAATATGGGCTTCGACTCACCGGCGATCAATAAAGAATTTCACGCCTGCAGCACGGGTAAATCCGCCTGTTTTTTACCGGCGGAAACGAGGGGCGGCGCTTTTCTCCGTTGACGCCGACTTGGGCGGGCATAATATTCAATATCAATGGCTCTCATTCGGAAATTGTTTTGGATTGCGCTGTTTTTGGTTTTCACCTTCATGTTCTGCGTCATTTTCGACAGGGGCTTTTCTCCCAGCTTTTCCCAGAACGCGAAGGCGGAATATGAGGAGATGAAACAATTCCTCGGCTGGAAGCCGCAGCCCAAGAAGGACGATAGCGATAAAACCGACAAATAAGCCGGGAGATTCGCGACCCATTGCAACGTGTTTGACAATGGAGGGGGACTGGAGCGCGGTTTTCATGAAAAAAACCGCCATTTGTGCGCAAGGGTGTTGCCATTTCCGACGGGGGAGTGCTAAATAGAAAGTTCGAAATTGTTCCTCACCACTTATGGCCGTTAAAACTGACAAAGACCTTTCCGACAGCGCACGCACCCTCTGGCTCAAGGCGCTCACAGCGATCGAGCTCCGCAACAATCCGTACGCGGTTTCGCTCATCAATGCAGTATTGAAGGAAACGCCGGAGTTTCTCGACGGGCGCCGGCAGTTGCGCAAATCGGAGATCGCAATATTTAAACAAAAGAAAACCGGGTTCCTTTCGGGCATGCCGTCCATGAAAATGGCGCCGGGTTCCTCGGCGATCAAGAAAGACCCCAAGGCCGCAATGGAGTGGGCGGAAAAAGTTTTCGAGACTGACCCTTACAATTCGCAAGCGAGCCACGTGCTGAAGGAGGCCGCGATGGCCGCCACCATGCCCGAAACCGCGGCATTCGCCCTGGAGAACCTGGCAGAGGGCAACCCGAAGGAAATCAAGATCCTCATGGAGCTGGGCGAGCTTTATTACGCGATCGAGTCGTATGAGAACGCGGTGGAAACTTTCCAGCGGGTCACGGACATCGATCCGTCAAACTTGGAGGCGACCAAGCGCGGCAAGGACGCCGCGGCACGCTCCACGATCCGGACCGGGAAGTGGGATGTCGAAGGCGATTACCGGAAGAACCTGAAAGACGTGGACCAATCTGTCTCGCTGGAGCAGCAAGGCCGCATGGTGCTCGACGAAGAGGTGATACAAAAGCAACTCGAGGAACTCCATGCGCGCGCGACCCAGGAGCCTCAGAATCTCGACGTAGCGAAGAAAATCGCCGGTCTTTACGAGCAAAAAGGCGACCTCGAAACCTCGCTCCAGTGGTATGCGTGGGCGAACCAGCTCGCGCAGGACGTGGACCCGTTCATCGCGCGCAAGGTTTCGGATCTTCAATTGAAAATGCTCGACCGCCACATCGCCGAGCGCGAGCAGTGGGTGACCAGTTATCCCGACCACGAACTGACCCCGCAATACAAGACCGAGCTCGAGACATTGCAAAAGCAGAAGGCCACCGCTCTCGTCGACGAGGCGCGCAAACGCGTCGAACGCAACCCCACGGATTTGCAATTCCGCTACGAACTGGGCGAACAGCTTTTGCTGGCGGGCCAGTATTCCGATGCGATCCCCGAATTGCAAAAGGCGCGCAACAATCCCAATGTCCGCCTCCGCGCGATGAACCTGCTGGGGCAGTGCTATTTTGAAAAGGGAATGCTCGACCTTGCGGTCAAGCAATTCGGCGACGCCTCACGAGAAATCCCGACGATGGATGCGCTCAAGAAGGAGGTGCTCTACCGCCTCGGCATCGTCTACGAGAAGATGGGCAAGGCGAAGGAGTCGCTCGATTGCATGAAGGAAATTTACGACGTCGATTACAGCTACAAGGACGTTGCCAAGCGCGTCGAATCGTCTTACGGGGACGGCCCGAAGTCGTAATGCACCCGGCGCCCAACCAGGAGTCGCGTTGTGCCCCATCTGCCTGAAATCCTCTCGGGCATTTTTGCATTGATCGTGGGGGCGCTTGCCACGCTCGTGGTCGCGGGCCGTAGGCTTGCCGCCGCTGAGGAAAAGAGCAAGCGCGTTCCCGAATTGGAGACGCGGTTGGCGCAGGCGCAGGGCGAGAATTCGGAATTGAAAGCGCGCGCCTCGGGCCTCGAGGCGCAGGCGCAGGAGGAACGCAAGGCCGCCGCGGAAAAACTGGCGATGCTCGGCGAGGCGCAAAGCCGGCTCTCGGATGCCTTCAAGGCGCTCTCCTCCGAGGCGCTGCGCAACAACAACCAGTCGTTCCTCGAACTCGCCAAAACCACGCTCTCCACCTTCCAGGAATCGGCGAAGGGCGACCTCGAAAAACGCCAGCAGGCGATCCATGAGATCGTGAAGCCGGTGCGCGAATCGCTCGACAAGGTGGATGCGCGCATCGCGGACATCGAGAAGGCGCGCGCCGACGCGTACGGCTCCCTCACCACGCAGGTGCGGCTGCTTTTCGAGAGCCAGAACGATTTGCGGCGCGAGACCTCGAACCTCGTGCGCGCGCTGCGCACCCCCGGTGTGCGCGGCAGGTGGGGGGAAGTGCAATTGCGGCGCGTGGCGGAACTCGCGGGCATGATGGAGTATTGCGATTTTTACGAGCAGCAATCGGTCGAGAGCGACGAGGGGCGCAAACGGCCCGACATGGTGGTGCGCCTGCCGGGAGGCAAGAGCATCGTCGTGGATGCCAAGGCGGTGATCAGCGCGTATTTCGACGCCATCGAGGCCACGGACGAGGCTGCGCGCACCACCCATTTGCAGAAGCACGCCCGCCAGGTGAAGGACCGGATCGACGAGCTG
>DASZPK010000107.1:0-3996 GCA_035550335.1 Chthoniobacteraceae bacterium
TCGATCAATTTTGAGACCTATGTGTACGAGGATGGAGGGATCGCGCGCGAATTCACGGAGGCGCTGGCGGAGCGGGCGCGAGCGGGGGTGAAGGTGAATGCCATTTTCGACTCGGAGGGGACGGCGCGGATGGGCGGGGAAAACATGGCGCTATTGCGGGAGGCGGGGGTGCATGCGGTGAAATACCACTCGATTCTTTGGATCGATCCGCGGCGGTATAACAACCGCACGCACCGCAAGTTGCTGATCATCGATGGAAAAACGGCGTTCGTGGGCGGGGCGGGGATTGCCGATGAGTGGAGTGGCAATGCGGATTCACCGGCGCATTGGCGCGATAATCATTACGAGGTGACGGGGCCGGTCGTGGCGCAATTCCAGGGGGTCTTCGTGTCGAACTGGATGAAAACGGGCGGCGACATGCTCCAGGGGGAGGATTATTTCCCGCCGCTGCCGCAAACGGGGGCGTGCGTGGCCGGGGCGATCCGAAGCTCCGCGCGCAATCCGAACCTTGATTTGATGTATCTGCTGGCGATTGCCTCGGCGCGGAAAACGTTGCGGATTGAGAACGCTTATTTCCTGCCGGACGCGCTGCTGCGCAAGGAATTGATGGACGCGGCCAAGCGGGGCGTGGATGTGCAGGTGGTCATGCCTGGAAAAATGATCGATGAGAAGCTGGTGCGGCTCGCGTCGAAAAGGAACTGGCCGGAGCTGCTGAGGGCGGGTGTAAAACTTTACGAATACAGGCCGACGATGGTGCACGTGAAGTTGATGATCGTGGACGATGTTTTCGTATCGGTAGGCTCGGGGAACTTCGACAACCGGTCGATCAGCCTGAACGACGAAGCCAATCTCAACGTGCTCGACCGCGGATTCGCTGCGGAGCAGGTTCGCCTTTTCAACAAGGACCGGCAGCTTTCACATGAGGTGCGGCTGGACCGGATGAACCGCAAGATCGAGGATGTCCCGTTCCAACAGGCCGCGGGCGTTGCGTCGCCACAACTGTAGATACAACGATTTCGTTTCCTTGCGGGGATTTTAAAGCCGACGACCTGCGCGCGGACGATTCAGGGGGAAACACTATGAAAACGTTCGCACTTTTAGTAACAATGGCGGTGATCCTTTCCGGTTGTGACACCCGCATCAAAACGACGCCGGCGGGGGAGCCGGACAAGGTCATTGAAAAGAAGGACACCACGATCATAAATCCCCCGGCAACGGAGGATAAGAAAACGGAAACGAAGACGACCGAGAGTTCCTCCGGGACGACGGTGGAGAAAAAGACGACCACGGGGCAGTAACGCGGCGGCTAACTTGATGGCATGGATGGCACTGTCGCGTCCACGTTTGCGAGGAAAGCAACATCGCGGATCGTCAGCCCTCTCTGCGCGGGGGCGGTCAGTGCGGCTTGGCGAAGTTGGCCATGCCTTGGAAGTCGACGACGACCACGGGCTCGTTGCCTACGACCCAGGCGTCGTGGCCTGGAGGAAGGTAAGAGACGTCGCCCGGTTTGCAATCGTGCTCGGTGCCATCGTCCATGCGGACGCGGAGGACGCCGGAGACGTGATACTGGAGGTGCGGGCACTGGCAGCTTTCGGTCTTCGCGATGGGCTTGACGGAGGTGGACCAGCGCCAGCCGGGCTGCAGGACGGCTTTGCCGACGCTGCCGGTGGAGAGTTTGAGGACGTCTATCTTGCCGTGGGCAAACTCGCGGACTTCGTCGGGTTTGCCGAAGTTTTTCAATTCAACGCTTTTCATAGGGGACTCCTTTCGGTGAATGAAACGACACCGCCGATGATGGCAGAGGGGACGGCGGTTTCCAAGAAAGAAAAAGTTCGCGTCGGAGTTTCAAAGTCCGGAAATGCCGTTTGCCGAGAAACCCTTCGACGCTGCAGGGTATATGAGCATCGAGAGTGTGTTGGGAGGTCCTTCGGCTTCGCTCAGGATGACACGCGGTGGAGGCGTCGTTGAATTCGGAAGCGCTGCTCGAGGACAAGACTTTACACAGCATCACAGCCACCATGGGGCAAATCGCTTCCCATTGCTAAACGGATGTTACACGTCGTATGATTCGGGAGGTTTGCCGGCTGCACCGGGCGAGGGGGCTTTGGACGAGCCCCATGCGAATCCTTGGGCGGTCATGTCGAGTTTTGCATCGGGGGGGATTTGATACAGGTCGAGGATGATCTTCGTGCCCAGCTCGGCGAGGTGGTCGCCGGTCATGCGCAGGTAGCGGACGTTGTTCATCTCTTGTTTTTCGAGGCGATGGCCGAGGGTTGCGGCGAAGGCGATGACTTTTTCCTCGTCGGCAATGTTGCGCGGGACGATGAGGACCCAGTCGAAGCCGAGGAGGCCCTTGTCGATGGAATATTGGATGTGGACGTCGGCGCCCCGGTCCGCTGAGCCGGGCGGGAGGAACCCGATGTCGGCAAAGCTTTCGTCGGTTCCTGTCAGGCGGAGCTGGTTGATGATCGCGGGGATGTCGGTGGCGGTCACCGAGAAGGAGGGGACAACGCGCGATTTAAAAAATAACACGCCCGCGATCAGCAGAATCCCGGCGATGAGGGCGGTTGTCATGGGGCAACGGAGAGGTATCAGAAACGGCGGGGCGGCGCAATTTTCCATGAACAATCGGAAAGAGCCGAAGCCGTCCGGAGCTCAACGTTTGTTTAACAGCGAAAGCCGCCTACCGCGGGCCGCTGCGGAAGGGCTTGGGGTCGACGGGGGTGGGGAGGATTTCCACCCCGGCGATTTCGTCGAAGGGCATCTCGATGCTTTCGCGGCGGGAGGTGTTGCGGCCCGTGCCCGTGACGGGGCCGACGAGCATTTCGCGGTCGCGCTTGCGCTCGTCGCGCTCGCGCTTGAGGTCCTCGGTGAGGGAGTCGATTTTTGCCTGGGCGTTGGCGAGCTTGGCCTCGAGGGAGACGACTTTCATGACTTCGTTGGCGAGGTTGTGGCGCTCGGTGCGGAGGGCAACGATGTTTTCCTGGAGCTTGGCCAGGTGTGCGGCGGTGTGCTCGAGGGTGAGCTTGAGGGTGGCGAGGTCGTTGGATTTGTCGGAGAGCTGGTTCTGGTAATCCTGCGCGAGGGCCTTGGCCTGCTCCAAGTCGTTCTGGAGGGCTTCGTACTCGGCATTCAGGTTGCCGGTGAGTTGAGGATCAAGGCGAAAGCGACTCATAAAAAGGCGTATCTCCAGTGTGGTAGCAGGAGGCATGCCCTGTCATCCCGTGTGCGCGGGCTAATAAACGAATTCCTGAAAATAATTCCGAAACCGCCGATGCCGACACCAAGGGCTGATCTCCGGACAACCCGCACATTAAGCAGGACGCACTATTCACGCACGGCGGTCGGCCCGGAGCTCCGACCCTACCGGTCGCCAGCATAATTTTTCGGGATTAATCGAGCGCCAGTGGGTGGTGCCCGAGCGTCCAAGTGACAAATTAACGCAAAGTGCCCTCAGTGATAAGATGGGAAGAGGCGCCTGATTGCGGGGTAAATTGGGGTGTTGCAGTAATGTTGGTCCAAGAAGCCAAGCCAGAGGCGCGCGGCTTTTTGCTCGTCGTTCAAGGAGCGGGTGACGAGAAGCATCTCGCCCAACAGTTTGATGCGGGACGCGGCCAGTTCCGGCTGGTCGGTGACGATGCAGTGGCAGATGGCATCGAGCAGGCGGCTGCCGTTGTCGGTGTCCAGGAATACAACTCCGCGGGCTTGCTTGCGCAATTTCTTGAGGCGCGCGACGAGATCCGGGGTGCCGCGTTCCTCCCAGCGGGCGAGGTATTCGGGCGATTGATCCGATTGGGGATCAGGTGTCCCGTCGCCCGCGTCTTCGAAGAGTCTTGAGCCGCGGAGGACGGAAGGGGACGGTTCGACTTCGTCCTTAAGGTTACCCCCGCCGGAGCCGCTTCCCCAAACTCCGGATTTGAAGAGGCCGCGCAAACCGGGGCTTAGAGAGCGCTTGCGCGCCTGCGAGGGCGCGGGGGCCGGGGCACCGAGGGTGGT
>DASZPK010000108.1:0-1746 GCA_035550335.1 Chthoniobacteraceae bacterium
GCTTTTCGCGATCACATCGGCGAGGCGCGCGACCGGCATCACGGCGAGATCGGGAAGAGTATGGCCGGCGAGTTTGAAATTGAGCGTCGCGGGCTGGAATCGGCCGCCATGGCACGCGGAGCAAAGATTGTAGGAGCGGTAGCGGCTCAGCAGCACGCGCACGTGCATTTTGTAGCTCTTCGTCTCGAGCCAGTCGAAAAATCCGCGCACGCCGTACCAGCGGCCGTTCTCCCACAACTCAGTGCCGCGCACTTTCGGGTCATCTCCGAAGAGCACCCAATCCTGGTCGGACTTCGGTAATTCCTCGAATGGCGTGTGAATGTCGATCTCCTTCTCCGCCGCGCATTTCAAAAGGTCGCGCTGGCATTCGCGCCCGTTCTCGGTCTGGAACGGCTTCACGACTCCCTGGTAAATGCTCCGCGACCGGTCGGGAATCGCACGGTCGAGATCGATGCCGATGCTGCGCCCGAACCCGCGGCACACCGGGCAGGCGCCGAGCGGATTATTAAAGCTGAACAATCCCGGCGACGGCGGCGTGATATTGATGTCGCAATGCGCACAATGCCATCCGCTCGAAAACGGATGCGCCTCACGCTTCTCCGACCGGATGAAAGCAATCTTTCCCTTGCCGAAACTCAGCGCCGTTTCAAGCGCCTCGGTGATGCGCGTGCGATTTTCCTCGCTGATCGTCACGCGGTCCTGGATCACCGGTACAAGCGCCGGGAGCCGCTTCACGTCGGGCGCGGCATCGGTGCGATGCACCGCGTTTTCCAGCCACACGCGCAGGTAGCCCTGCTTCTGCAAAAAATCAAAAAACTCCTTCGGCGCGGTCTTCGCCGGCACGGGGACATTGAATGTAATCAACAGCGCCTCGCCACCGAATTGCGCCATCACTTGGTCAACAATCGTCTTCGCCGTCTCGGGCCGGATCTCGCGCGAGCACGATGGACAATATGCACGCGCCACGCGCGGCATGAGGATTTTGAGGTAATCGTTGATCTCCGTCATCGTGCCGACGGTCGAGCGCGTGGTCTTCACGTTGTTCGACTGCTCGATGGCGATGGCGGGTGGGATGCCGCGGATTTCATCCACCTTCGGCTTGTCCATGCGCTCCAAAAATTGCCGCGTGTACGGACTAAAAGTCTCGACGTAACGCCGCTGCCCCTCGGCGTAGATCGTATCGAACGCGAGGCTCGATTTGCCGCTGCCGCTCGGGCCGGAAATCACGTTCAATTTGCCCAGCGGAAGATCGAGATCGATGCCCTTGAGATTATTCTGCCGGGCTCCGATGATTTTTACGACACCGGCATCGGGAATGGTTTGGAAAACGTCTTTTTGCATCTAAAAGGGGCACGAAGTTCGTGCATGAAATGGCCCATTGCAAGGGCCATCGCCGGTTCCCGTGTGAAAAAACGGGAATTTTTTATCCGCCTGCGTCGCGCTTACTTCGCGGGGCCGCGTTTGAGCACATTCGAAAGCTTCGAGACCTTCTGTTTCATGATCTTCCCGCTCTTGAATTTCACCGTCGCGCGCGGTGGAATCACAAACTGGCTCCCGGGCACATTCGGATTGCGCCCCACGCGCGCCTTCGTGAGCTTGACCTCGAAGATGCCGAAGTTGCGCAACTCCACAGCGTCGCCATTCGAAAGGCTGGTCGTGATATGGTCCAACGTTTTTTGGATGACATCGAATACCTGGTGCTGCACCAACCCCGTTTCGTTGCTGATTTTTACAACAAGATCCCTC
>DASZPK010000109.1:0-3381 GCA_035550335.1 Chthoniobacteraceae bacterium
CGTAACCGATTTCCGAATTGTAGCGCTTCATCAAATCGCGCAGGTCGTCGAGATGCTCCGGGCCGATCCATTCGGCGGATTCGCGGAGAAAATTTCCCAGTCGGTCGGGATCGATCGAGCCGCCATCGTGGTAGTAGGAGAGCATTTGCAGAAACCGCTTGATGAACACGTCGCTCACCGAGGGGTTCGATTTGGCGCGCAGCGACTCGCAACGCAGCGGCACGGGGTCTCCGTTGACGCCGTAGGAGCTTCCTCCTCCTCCGCCAAACATTCCCCGCGGGATCGATTCCTCGTTGATATGCTGCGAGATTTCATCCCCCATGAGGAACCATTCGTCCACATCGGCCTTGTCATCCCGGAGCCGCGCGAAGAGGCGCTCCGCGGCGGTCTGGCCTTGGTGCGCCGCAAGGTATTTGCGGAATTTTGCCGCGAGCGCCTTGCGGTCCCCGGCGGACATGTCGTGCGGGTTTCCGCCCTGGACCGGATCGATCATCGGCGTGATTCTCAAAATCCCGGTGAGCGCGATGTAGGCCGGTTCGTAGACGCGCACCCATGGCCCCGGCGGCTCGGGATGATCCGGAAGCATCCGTGTCATGCCTCCGCTGCCCGCATAAAATTGCGCGCGCGTGAGCCGGTTGTCATTTTCGAGGCAATCGAGCAGCGGCTCGATGGCGGCATCGCCCTCGCGGATCAACGCATGGACACTGGCATCGCCGCTCATGTCCGTCCCGAATTCCGAAAACAACGATTCGCCGTCAGCGAGCTCGAGGTCGCGGATGAACGCGGCAATGCGTTCGTGCTGGTCGACAATCCCGGCGTTGACGGCGGCCACATGCGGCGGCTCCCTCGCGCGGCGTTCCTGGTCGGCGGTGAGCAGCGCGAGGTCCCGGAGTTCCGAAAAATCGGCCGCGCCGTTTGAAATGCCGCGGCGTTTGGCGGTCGCGATCGCTGTTTCTTGCAGCGTTGCGATCTTGTGAAAGATTTGCAGCGCGAGCTTGTCATCCCCCTTGGTGTGCGCCGTGACGCCGCGGTGGAACCAGCAGAGGATCCACTCGCGCGCCATGGTGAGGTAGGGATCGTTGTCGGGATTTCCCGGCACGCTTTTCATCACATTCTCCGCAAGCTCCGCCTCGCCGAGACGCATCAGCAGAGCGGCCTTGATCGGCAGGGTGCTCTTTTCAGACAGGCTGTTCCAATCGAAAATGCCCCATGCTATCTGGCTGAGTTGGCCCTGCCCGCGCGCATCCGGCGCTAGGTCCTTCTTCAAATCGGCGGCTGGCCCCACTTTCACCACCGGGATCACGCGGCCATTCCAACCCACGGCATAGCGTGTTTTGCCATCGCCCGGGAGCACCCAGGCGTGGATTTTCTGGTTGGGCTCGTAGCTTTCGGAATTGGGAATTTCCACCTCGCGGTATTCGCAGCCGCGCGGGTCGGCCATGCCTTCATCGAAGAGTTCCGTGATCGCGCTCACCACCACAGGCGGGAGCTTCGTCTCCGGCGGCGTCCACGGCTTGCCTTGCATCGGCGGAACCGGAATATCATCGCCCGCCGCGAATGTCGCGGTATGGAAGCCGAGGACTACTACGACGACAGCGATACCGCGCGAGACATTGTTTAGCATTTGATAAACAGGCTTACTTGGTTTTGTCCAGTATGGTGAAGAATACCATGCCCTCGGGTTGGTAATTTTTGGAATCGGGCGGATTTGCCCCGGGGACTTGGAACTTGGCTTTGAGCCGGTAGGAGCCGGGCCGGCTCATGTCGAAATAATCGCGCAGGTCGGCTTGGAGGAGCGTAACATCGCAGCCTGCGGGGACGGTGGGGCCGGGAGCTTTGCCATCACCCGCTGCGATTTCCTTTTTCATGGGCAATTCGCTCCATGTGCCGTAATCGAATGGCGGCTTCCCGCCCGATCCGAAAAGGAAATCCTCCTGCACAGGTGGCGGATTGGCAACGTCCGGGTTGATTTTCGCGGAATATTCGAGGTGGAGAATGATGCCGGGAGGGAGTGTTTTTGCCGCGTTCGCTGGCAAGGCGAGCGGGGAGGGAAGTTGCTGGTCGAGTCCGCTACGGTTATGAGCCTTGAACGCCACGACCAGCGGCGAATCTGTATCCCCGACATAGGAACTGTAAGCGGCGCGACGCAACGCTTTGGTCTCCGGCAGATCAATGGTACTGTCGAAAAACTCGGTCACCGGCCTCCATGTCCATGGCGCGCCGGCAGGAAATGTGATTTCGGACGCTGGCACCTTTTCAATTTGGTGCCGGCCGGTGAATCCGTAGTAGCGCTCCCATTTTCCATTCTCCATGACCTCCTCGGCCTGCCACACGAAGCCGTCGTTCTGGGGCTGCGTTGCATTGGCGGGATCCTGCTTCGAGGCGGAACGGTTCGCATAAAGCGGGTAGGCGGGCATCGGCCATGGGCGGGCATTGCCCCCAAGCGAAAAGATGGCGCGCCCTTGCGCCACATCCTGTGCGGTGGCCGGGTGGTCGAGCTTCTCAAACCACGGTTGCTCGCTGTCGAAGGGGGCGCGGCTCCCCGCGATCCTGCCCAATGCGGGTGATGCATGGAACCCGAAGGCGTCCCCGTATTGCTTGAGCAGCGCCTTATCCGCAGCGATGGCGGCGTCGCGTTTTTCCATCGGCCAGTCGAGCTCGAACGCCTGGAATACCTCGGCTCCCGCAATCTGGCTTGCGTAGTAATCGCACACGCGGATTTCGATTCCCGGCGGGTTGAGGGGTGGGTTGCGCTGGGGATCCTGATCGAACATGCGGGTCCCGATGTTTCCATTCGGCCACCGTTTCGCCTCGCCGATGACCTTGGTGTCGCCCAGGCCGAGGAGCGCCTGCCCGCGCACCAGGGCGAAGCCCAGCATCGGCGAGTTTAACAGATGTACAACACCGTATTGGTTGCGCACCCGCCATGGGGCGTCCTTGCCGCCGAACATTTTTTGCACGGCTTTTTGGATGGAGGGGGCGTCGGGGTGCCGGCCCATGATCGCGAACACATCCCCGTAAAACCGGAGCGGGACCGGCGCGCCGGTCCCCACGACCTCGGGGTTGGGGCTCAGGTCCGGGGGAAACGACGAAATCCACGCGGCGTATTCGTCCAGGGCTGTGGCATCGCCTGCGTCGAGGCGTTTTTGGAAAATGCCGGCATCGATCTTTGATGTGGAAGTGAAACCCGTCTCGATGTAGCCGAAGGCTTTGTCGAACTTTTGCGTCAAGTCGCGCAGGTCGCCGAGGCGCTCCTTGCCATCCCAATCGGCAAGTCGGTCGAGCAGCGTGCTCGTCTGCGAGAATTGCTCCCCGTTCGCCCTGCCGGTGGGGAGCATCTGGTTGAAGCGTTTGATGAGCAGGTCGCTCACGGAGGGATTG
>DASZPK010000110.1:0-1903 GCA_035550335.1 Chthoniobacteraceae bacterium
ATCTTTTGCACGAGGAGGATGAAGACCTCCGGGATCTGCCGCTCGCGGAACGCCGCGACCGGCTCGAAAAATTGCTTGGGAAAAATCAAGACGGCCTCCTCCGTTTCTCGGCGGCCATCCACGGCGACCCCGGCCGGCTCCTCGAGGAAGCGGGCAGGCGTGGACTCGAGGGAATCGTCGGGAAGCGAAGCAATTCGGTTTATGAGCCGGGCCGCCGCAGCGGGGCGTGGATCAAGTTGAAATCGGTGAACGAGCAGGAATTCGTCATCGGCGGATGGACGCCGCCGAAGGGGACGCGCACGCATTTCGGCGCGCTGCTTCTCGGCTATTTTGGCAAGGGCGGACTGCATTTCGCGGGCAAGGTCGGCACTGGATTCGACGCGAAACTGATTGCCCACGTTTACAAAAAATTGAAATCGCTCGAGCAATCGGAAGAGCCGTTCGTTAACCTCCCGGAGAAAACCGCGGGCCGCTGGGGAGGCAACCTCACGCCGGCCGAAATGAAGCGCTGCAAATGGGTGAAGCCGGATCTCGTCTGCCAGGTGAAATTCGCCGAGTGGACGCGCGATGGAAAACTGCGCCAGCCGGTATTCCTCGGCCTGCGCGACGACAAGGATGCCCGTAAAGTCGTGCGTGAGCGCGCCGCCTAGGCGCCGAGCTTCGCAAGCGCGGGGAGCTTTTGCTTGAGCGCGAGTACCGGCGCGAAAAGGTCGCCTTGCTTTTTCACCCGCTTCAAAACATCCGCGGTTTCAAATTTCAATCGCGCCGCGTCCTTCTTCTTCAACGCAAGTTCCACCTCGCGCCATTCGAGCGGCGTCGAAACCGTGGGATGCTCCTTCGCCCGCACGGAATAAACGCACACCGTCGTCTTGTGGTCGTCGTTCTGGCTCCAGTCGATCAGCACTTTTCCTTTGCGAAGCGACTTCTGCATTTTTGAGACGACGAAGCCGCCGTGCTCGCGCTCGAGATATTCCGCGAGTGTTTTAGAAAAGGCTTTCGTTCTTTCGTAAGTGACGGCGGAGTTGAGCGGGACGAAGACTTGCAATCCTTTTGAGCCGGAGGTCTTGGCGAAGCTCTGTAATTTCAACGCGTCAAAAATCTCCTTCATCCAAAGCGCCACGCGGCAGCAATCGACGACGTCCGCCGGCGCGCCGGGGTCGAGATCGAACGCCACCGCGCGCGGACGCTCAAGCGCCGCGCCCAAGTGCAAAAACGTGTGGATCTCGATGTTCGCAAGATTTGCCGCCCACACGAGCGATGGCAAATCGCCCAGCACACAATAATCGATGTCCCCTCCCTTTTCATGCCGCTCCGCCCGCGCCGTCTTCACCCACGCCGGCTTGTGCGCGGGACAATGCCGCTCGTAAAAGAAAAATCCCTCCACGCCGTCGGGGTAACGCTTCAGCGTCACCGGCCGCTTTTTGAGGTGCGGCAGCAGCATGCCGGAAATCTCCACGTAATAGTGGATCAGGTCGCCCTTGGTGAAGCCAGTCGCGGGAAAAAGCACCTTGTCCAGATTGGACACGGGCATTTTGCGCCCCGCGACGACGAGCTCGGCTTTCTTGCTCATCGCGATTTCTTATCGAGGGCGCTGATGTCCTTTTGCAAGGCCTCCCGCTTGCCGCCGTGCTCGTGCTCCATCTGTTCGCCGAGTTCCAGTTTCTTTTTGTCGGCCTCGCTCAGGTGGCGCGTGTCCGGCTTGGGCGTGGCCGAGTCGAGCGTGCTCTTCGCGTTTTTCTGCTGCTTGTTCATACCATCAATTCGCAACTCGGCCCATGCGTGCTCGCTGGAATGGGCAAAATCCCGCAGAAATTGAATCCGTCCGCCCACCCTGCAACGATTCTCTTTTCATGGCTGGCATTCCGATGAGGGCTTTCGGGAAAACCGACGTGAAAATCTCCGC
>DASZPK010000111.1:0-5460 GCA_035550335.1 Chthoniobacteraceae bacterium
TGCCAGCGCTTTGAGATAATCGATGTTGCCCGGCGCGAGCTCGGCCGCCTTGCGCAAAGCCTCCATGGATTCCGGGAAAGAGCTGCAACCCGAGAGGTGATACCATGCCTCCGCATCGCGCGGGTCGATCTCCGTCACCACGCGCCAGCACCCGTTTTCGCACGTCACGTCCACAGGATCCGCATAGTCGTCGTGCATGGAATGCTGCGCCTCCGCGAGTTTTACAGCCGCTGCCTTTTTATCCGGGGCATCCGCGATACGCAATCGCGCCATCTGCATGAAATCCGCAACCGCCGCCTCGTGCTCCTTTGCCGCCGCCGCGCGTTGCTCACCCCCCGCCTCCGGCCTGTCCGCTCTCAATTCCATGATGACATGCACGCCTCCACGCGCATCGTAAGCATCCGCGTTTTTCGGATCGAGCCGGATTGCCTCCGTGTAATCCGCCAGCGCCTCCTCGCATTTTCCGAGCAATGAGTAAGCGAACCCGCGCCTCAAGAGCGCCATCACATTCGCCGGCTGCTTTTCCAGCACAGCGTTGTATTTTACCACCGCATCCTCCGGCGTTTCCGAGGGGTCCGCAAAAGTCGGCTGCCTGAGCGGCAAGGGACTTGGACTCGCGGCATCGGCCCTGCCTGCCATCATGAACAGCGCCCATGCGCAAAAAATCAGGAGATCCGCCGCCAGCACCACCGTCCGTTTGCAAAGCATCTCATTCATTCACATCGTTTGACGGAAACTTGCGCAAATCGCCCGCAATTCATGGCATCCCCTCTGGACGCGCATTGATCACCGCCTCGATCCGGTAACCGTCGGGATCGATCACATACGCAGCGTAATAATCCTCCCCATATTCCGGGCAAAGCGCCGGTGCGCCATTGTCCTTCCCGCCGTGCCGGAGACCCGCCGCGTGAAAGAGCGCGACCGCCTCGCGCGATGAAGCTGCAAACGCGACATGGAATCCCGTGCCCGGCTTGAACGTCTCCCCGGCCCGCAGTTTGATGGCAAACTTATCGCCTCCCCCGGGGTATCCGTATCCGACCGCGGTTTCGTCCGTCCACACGCGCACATAACCCAGCGCCGCAAGCGCCGCATCGTAAAAAGCGGCCGAGCGCGCAATATCCGCAACGCCAAGGGATAAATGGTGAAGCATAACGAAGCAGCCACCTTTCTAGCGCGCCGGCTCCCGAACCTCAAGCTTCGCGCCCCGAACTCCCGGTTTGCAACCTTCGGCCCATTTGGCTAAGGTGGTCTGTGCCGATATGGAAGAAACGCTCCCATCCGCCCCAGCCCCGGCAATGCCGGTAAAAAAGCGCGCCGCATGGGCGTTTCCGCTTTGGTGCATGTCCGTCGGCCTTTTGGTCTGGATAAATGCGGATATTTGCTATCTCCATGCCTGCGGGAAGGCCATCCATATCCCATGCGTCATGGGCTTCGTCGCACTCCTTTGCATGCTTGTCGGAATATTGGGCATGGCGATTTTCTTCAAGGGCAAGGTCCTCATCGAAGCCCTGCCAATCACCTCCCGTTTCCTGGTGGTCACCGCAGTCATTTGCATCGCAGGCTTGGCAGTTGCGCCAATGTGCTACGCATTTGCGGAGGCGACACCGGTCGACCGCTTTTTCATGGGACTTATCTTTTTTGCTATCGGCGTATTCAAGCTGCTGGGCTCCTATCGCGTGATCAAACCGAACGAACGGATGGAGCGCCATTATCAGGAATGGGGCGCAATCGAGAAAGGCCTCGGCTTTGTGAATGCCGCCATCGGCTTGTGGATGATGTGCATCCAGTTCGCCTGACCGCGCAGTCCCGGAGACTCGACTCTTGGAGAGGCAGAGGGGCGAGGGCTGCAAACGAAAGAAAATAGGCAGGCGATTTATCGCCTGTTTAAACCCGCAATAAAACGCCAAAATCCCGTTAGGGATGAAAGAGCGCGCCGCTCGCGTCCTCATCCACGCATTTCCCAAAACTTCACCGCTTGCTCAAAAAATCCGCGCGCCGAGGCCGCATCCGGGAAAGCCCGCTTGGGAATGGTGTGCGCGGCATTTGGCCCCACGTAGATGAAAATGTGCCGCGGTGTTTCCACCACCTTGAGCACGCCTTTCCACGAGTGCCGGCCTTCGTTCACTTCCGTCGTTTCGATCAGCTCCTTTTCCGAAAGCGCGATCGTGTGCTGGCAATACAGACCGGGCCGTTGCTCCGGCGTGTGCGAGCGCCATTCCAAAATCGCCCTGAGCACCCGGTTCAATATCCACATCACCACACATCCCGCGGCGAAGCTCACCGCGAAAATCACCAGCTTCGCTGTCGTGTCACGCCCCAATTCCCAAGCCTTCGACAAGCACACGAGTGCAATGAACCCCACCGAGATATACCGCAGCCGCCTCACTTGCGGACTGTGCTTCCGGTTGTAGGCGATAAACGCCCGCATATCCGCTGGCGTCAATTCGTATCGGATCTCCATCACGCCTTCGCCATAGCCCCCAGCACCTCCACCGCCCGCCTGGCATGCGCCGCATCATCCAGCACCGGCGTGAGACTCGTCCCCGCCGGCAAATCCGGCAGCGTCACCCATGAGCGGCACCCGCCATATTTCGGCGAATCCTCAAACGTCCACGCCGGCTCCAGCCGGTACACCCGCACAAACGCCACATTCACCCCCTGCACATCGTCGTAGCGGAACCGCTGCTCGATCTCCGAATCCTTCCAGATGTGGAACGGCGCCAGTGCCGCAACCGCCGCCGGCTCCTTCACCAGTTCCGCCCATTCCGCCTTCGCAAAATACTGAATTCGCACCTGCCCCTCGGCGGGGTGAGGGAGGGGAGTATCCTGCGGCAGCTTCGTTTTCGTCACCTGCTCATGGAACAGCGTCGGAAAAAGAAAAAACTCCTCGTGCTTGAACCGGAACCCCTCGCGCCCTTCCGCGATCCCCCCTTTGCGCAGGATCACGCTCTGTTCCCCCGTGCCCAGCGCCTCGCACACCAGCGCCCATTCTTTGAATCCGATGCTCATGAAAAAGTGAAAAGTGATAGTGGAAAGTGAAGGGCGACTCTAGCCTTCCCCGCCCGCCTTGCGCAAGGGCCGCGAAGTTTTAAGTTTTAAGTTTTAAGCTTTAGGTGGTAGATAAGGATACGTGCCTCTTTGCGCGGGCCTTGCCCACCGCAAACGTCCCCGGACACGATATGGAAATGGGACGCCGCACAGTGGTTTTTCTTAAAATCCCGCCCAAGCGGGACTAAAAAATATACAACATGTCCTTCAACATCGACCTCCACTGCCACTCCTTCTTCTCCGGCGACGGCGTCAGCGCTCCTGAGAAATTGATCGAGTCCGCCCGCAAAAAGGGCCTCCACGGCTTCGCCATCACCGACCACAACACCTGCGACGCCGTCAATTACATGATCGACAAGGGCCTCATGCGCGAGGATGGCAAGCCCGTCGACGGCTTCCTCGTCATCCCCGGCGTCGAGGTCACCACCGATGAAGGGCACCTCCTCTGCATCGGCGCCATGCTGCCGAACTTGAAAGGCACCCCCGCCGCCGAAGTCTGCAAACTCATCCACGAAGCCGGCGGCCTCGCCATCCCCCCGCACCCGTACGATCTCTTCCGCGCCGGCATCCGCCAGGGCGTGCTCGAGACCCTCGACATCGACGGCCTCGAAGTCTTCAACGCCGCCACCACCCTCAAGCGCTACAACCGCCAGGCCTTCGAATACGCCGAAATGCGCGGCCTTCCCATGACCGCCGGCAGCGACGCCCACCACGAAGCCGCCATCGGCACCGCGTACACCATTTTGCACACCGACGATTTCACCGTCAAAGGCATCGTCGCCCAGATCGTAAAGAGCAACGACCTCAACCAGAAGTACATGAGTCCCAAGGACACGCTCCGCAAGACCTGGAACAACTGGCTCCGCCTGCGCCGCCGCCGCCGCCATCCCGCGCCGAAAAAAGCCGAGGCCGCCTCCCACGCGCACACGCATAAAAAGGGTTAGGCAATTTGAGTGGCAAAATCATCAATCCGGAAAACGTGCAGGAATGCCTTCCGGGGGAACTTCACAAGGCTGCCGCGCACCTGCGCGAGCGCGGAGACTTTCATTTCCTGAACGATGAGCCCGGCATTTTCACCACGTTTCAGCTTGCCGCGCTCATCGACCAGCTCGCGGATAGCTTTGCCGCTGGCAACAATGACGTTGTCAAACGCCTCTGGGGCATTTTTGCAGTGACCTGTACGTGGGACGATGCAAGGGGATCGTCAACGATCGGACAGGATGTTTTCGACAAGTTGGATATCCTATACCGGTCACCCAAAAAAGCGTAGATCGGTGCGGATTAAGAAGATCGCAGCCGTCTTCGGCACGTACGAATCGATCCAGCGCGGCGTCTCGCGTTCCCATTTGTGGTCGCCTGCTATTTTCCCGCCGGGGCGATGGTTCACCACCGCCTTCCCGCCCTCCTCGGCCGCTTCTTCGGCGACACCACCGCCTTCCTGCTCCGCAAGCCGGCCGGTTAAATCGATTTCCTCCAATGGCAGAAAATTTCAAATTTCAGATTGCCGATTTCAAATTGAAGATAATCCGCGCCTTTGGTTTCAATTTGATCCCGCCTCGGCGGGAGAAAATCGGCAATCTGAAATTCCCAAAACCCCTTGCACGCCCCCCATTCCCGCGCAACTATACCCCGGCCATCGGTGTTCTTCATGGCTGGAAACCACATGAAAAACATACGTTCAATACGACTCACCGCCCTTGCCCTCCTCGCGCTCTTCTCCGCGGCCCCCGCCCTCCGTGCCCAGAATAACGCCGCCACCCCGCAGGCATGGCTCGTCTTCCGCCCCTGGCGTTTCATCGGCGATTGGTGGTACGCCGAGCGCGTTTTCTCCCCCGACGGCACCTTCAAGACCATCGGCAACGACAAGGAAACCGGCACGTGGACCGTCGCCACCGCCACCGTCACCCTTACCTTTGCCGATGGCCATCGCGACATTATGAGCCTGCCCATCAACCCCGCGGGCACCGATGGCGTCGACAAGGACGGCAAGCACTTCACCGCCATCATCGGCAAGCAACCCCCCTTGGGTTCCAGTTCCTCGCTAGGCGGGGCCTCCTCTCTCGGTGGCGCTTCGTTGCTCGACAATCCCAAGTCCAAACCTGCCCATAGCGGGCTCGACGCCCTCGGCCCCTCCGCCGCCGACCAGAAAAAAAACGCCCCCACCATCGCAGCCCTCACATCCGCCCCGTGGAAATTCATCGGCCAGGCATGGTCCGAAGTCCGCACCTTCGACGCCAACGGCACCTTCACCACCCCCGATAAACCCGAGCAGCACGGCACTTGGGAGATCACCGGCGACCGCCTCCTCCTCCACTTTGCCAACGGCAACACCGACACCCTCACCCTTCCCCTTGACCCCAAGGCCACCGATGGCACCGACAGCCACGGAGTCCCCACCATCGCCTTCATCCA
>DASZPK010000112.1:0-3224 GCA_035550335.1 Chthoniobacteraceae bacterium
GTGGGTTTTGCCGCCCTTCTGCACGAGGAGGTATTCCATGTTGCCCTGGTCCATGTTGATCGCGCCGTGGAAGGAGACGGTCTTCGTGCTTTTATCGAGCGTCACTTCGCCGACTTTGAAGACGTTATCGGAGATTTTTTCGACCTGCGGCGGGGCGGTGGGGGAGGGGGAGGTTTTGGGCTTGGGGGATGGGTCGGCGGCGAATGACGAATGACTAATGACGAATGACGAAAGAAGCACGAATGACGAATGACGAAATATGTTGCGCGTCAACGCCACTGAGTTTCGTGATTCGGGCTTCGTCATTATTTCGTCATTCGTCATTCGGGCTTCGTCATTTAGCGCAGCGTCATGGCGCGTCGAGCGTTGGGTGGCTGCCGTCCACGTGGCCGGGGGGAGAGATTGCGGTTTTTTGGCCGGCCTGCACAAGGGCAAACTGGTCCTTGAGCCATTGCGCGAGTTTCTCGCGGTCGGCGCGGCGTTGCTCCACGGGGCGAAATTGGTCGAATTGATAATTATCCGTGCGCCAGCCGGCGATGGCGGTGGCGGCGTTGTCGCCGGATTCGAGGTGCACGGTTTTATTTCCCGAAGGGTCGGAACTCGTCCATGTGCTGCTCGTGCCGCCATCGCCGTTATTGGCGAGCCATGCGAGCATGTAATCGAGCGCCTCCTGGCGGCCCGCGAGGAAAAGCTGTTTCGCCATCTCGGGGTTGAAGCCCTCGCTGTTTTCCTTTTTCAACGCGCCGGCGGCGATGTCGGTCGCGTCCTGCGTTTTCGCCGACATGAGGAGGTCGAACGCGAAGGGATACCATTGCCCGGCGTTGTTCTTCGCGAGCAGCGCTTTCAGCACATCGAGGCCCTCGGGCTTTTGGGGCTGGCTCGCGCGCAATTCCATCATCGCGCACCAGAACCGCACGGAATCGTCATCGGTCCACGCGCCATCGGGGACCTTGGCGTGGGCTGTCAGCCAGTCGCGCGCGAATGGGAGGGCGTCGGGCGTGTCGAGCCTGTAGCAGATCTCGAGGATGTCGCCGGAGTTGGAGGGGAAATCGTCGAGGCGTTTTTCCATCACGGGAGCCGCGGCGGCGATCTTGCCCGTCTCCGCAAGCGACGCGGTGCGCGCGAATTCATCCCACTTCGCGGTGGTGGCGAGGGTGTCGAGGATGCGCTGCTCGCGGGATTTCGAGCCGTTCTCCTTGCACCATGCGAGCACTTTTTCCACGGCCGCTTTTTTCTGCTCGGGCGGGAGCCCATCTTGAAGCTGCGCGATGTTGCTGCCGGCGGCCTCGTTGACAATCGCTTGCACCGCCCAATAAACGCGATGCAAATGGCGCGCCGGGTGGAAATCGCGCCAGTAGCTGTAGGTCGGCATGAAATCGTCGTCCTCCAAATACGGCGCGAGCAGCGTGAGCTCGGCGCCGGTGAGGTTCATGTCGCGGAGTTCGTTGAAGGGATTGATCACCGGCTTGCGGTCCTGCGCGCCCATCGCGCCGGAAACCTGCGCCTGATCGTAACTCACATCGCCGGGCTGGCCCCATTGCGCGCAGTTCAGCAGTCGCAGATGGTCCGCGAGGAATTTGATCTGCTCTTCGCGGCTCATCCCGGCCTTTTGTTTCGCCCAATCGTCGGCGCTTGGGAGCGTGAAGGTCTTGAAATCGCCTGCGCGTTTCTGCAATTGCGCGGCCAGCTCCTTTGCGCGGGGCTGGTAGAAATAGGTGTCGAATTCCGGTTCGGCGAGGTGGTTCGCGATGCGGAGCGCGGTGTCGTAATCGCGCGCTTCGCAGAAGGCGTCGAGCATCTGCTGCTGGTAAACCTTGCCAAGCAGTTCGGCGATTTGGTGGGCGAATTCCAGGTCGTCGGGGCTTGCTTCGATGCGCGGGAGAATGATTTCCGCAGCGAGCTTTTTATCGCCCGCCTTGTAGCTCCATGCCGCGACCAGCGCCTCGGGGATGCTGATGTACCGCGGCTCAAACTGCCCCGTGAGCATGCCGCGCATCGAAAGCACTGCCATGACCTTGGTCATATCCTCCGGCGAATCGGCGGGCAGCTTGCGTGCGTCGGCGAAGACCGCCGCATCCTCGGCAAACGTGCGCGATTTCGGATCGGCCTCCTTTTTGTCGAGATCGAGCACGAAGCCGAAATAATCCATGACCTTCAGCTTCCCGTCCTTCTCCTCGAGCAGCCAGCCGCTGATGCCGGGCTGGGCTTTGGGCGCGTCCACTTGCTTCACCTCCAATTTGCCATCCTTGATTTCCGTGACCATGCCGCCGCCGAAGGAAATCGTCTTGGAGCCCTCGTTGGCGTCCTTCGCCTGGGCGAAGCGCATCCATTTGGCGTCCTTGGGAATTTCGGGATACGGCATCGCGGCGATGGCTTTCATTTCCCCGTCGAGCCATGGGTTGAACGCATCCTCCGGCTTGAATTCGGGGAGGTTCTTGATGCCGAGCTTTTCCGCCGCGTCGCGGGCGGCGTCGCGCACCGCCTTGCGATACCAGACCGCGAGCTTTTTGATGTCGGGCGCGACATCGAGCTTGCGCGCCGCCGCTTCATTGATGGCCGCGACCAGCACCGCGGGGTTGTGGTGCGGGGTGGCGAGCAGGGAGCGGATGATGTCATTGGCGCGCAGCGTCTTCGTGGAGGCCACGAACTTGAAGCCATCCAGTTGGTTTTCGAGAATCTCGTCCTTTTCGATGAGCCATTGCGCGGCGTCGAGGCCGTCGTCATTGCCCTCGGCGCCGGCGAATTTTTGCGCGATCTGCTTGCGGAGCTCGACAGCCGTGTTCTCCACGCCGCCGCCCCAGAACGGCAGCGACTTCTGCGGCGCGCGCCCGGAGATTTCATCCGCGCGGGCCTGCTCGAGCAGCGCGAGCAGGTATTTCCCCGCCGTAGCGCGAGCGGCTTGGAAAGGATCCTGGAGATCGCTGATCGCCTTCGCGTAAGGAGGAGGCGTGCCGTCGTTGCCGTAATATGCGGCGAGATCGTCGGTGGCGCGCCTGGCGATGTCGGGTGCTGCGGTCTTGTCCTGCGCGAAGGAGGGAATGGCCAGCAGGCTGGCGATGACGGTTATACAACAAATGCTGGTTCGGGGTGGTGCTTTCATGGGGGATATTCCTAATCTTGCCGTCTTGCGCGGGGGGGGCGATCATTGGTTGCCGGGGGAGGGTGAGGGGGAAGAGGTTGCTTGCGCCTTGAGCTTTGCGAGCTTTTCCTTGATTGGCGCGGCG
>DASZPK010000113.1:0-1806 GCA_035550335.1 Chthoniobacteraceae bacterium
CGGCTTCCTTCTGCATCTTCTCGACTTCCTCCTTGCTCAGGCCCGAGGAGCCGGTGATGGAGATTTTCTGCTCCTTGCCGGTGCCGAGGTCATTGGCGGAGACGTGCAGGATGCCGTTGGCGTCGATGTCAAAGGTGACCTCGATCTGCGGGGTGCCGCGCGGGGCCGGCGGGATGCCGTCGAGGTGGAACGTACCGAGGTTTTTGTTGTCGCGCGAGAGCGGGCGCTCGCCCTGGAGCACCTTGATCTCCACACCGGGCTGGTTGTCGCTGTAGGTGGAGAAAATCTGCGATTTGCGCGTGGGGATGGTGGTGTTGCGCGGAATCATGCCGGTGGCCACGCCGCCCGCCGTTTCGATGGCGAGGGTGAGCGGGGTCACGTCGAGCAGGAGCACGTCCTTCACGTCGCCCTTGAGCACGCCGGCCTGGATCGCGGCGCCAACAGCCACGACTTCGTCCGGATTCACACCTTTGTGCGGCTCCTTGCCGACGAGCTTGCGCGCGGTGTCGATGACGCGCGGCATACGGGTCATGCCGCCCACGAGCACGAGCTCATTCACGTCGCGCTCGGAGAGGTCGGCGTCCTTGAGGCACGCCTTCACCGGGCCGATGGTGCGCTCGAACAAATCATCGGTGAGCTGCTCGAGCTTGGAGCGGGTGAGTTTTTTCTGGATGTGCTTCGGGCCGCTCGCATCCGCCGTGATGAACGGGAGATTGATCTCGTATTCCTGCGAGCTCGAAAGCGCGATCTTCGCCTTCTCGGCTTCTTCCTTGATGCGCTGGATGGCGTCTGACTGCTTCGCGAGGTCGATGCCGGAGTCGGTTTTGAATTCCTTGATGATCCAATCGATGATGCGGTTGTCCCAATCGTCGCCGCCGAGGTGGGTGTCGCCGTTGGTGGCCTTCACTTCGAAAACGCCGTCGCCAATCTCGAGGACCGAGATGTCGAACGTGCCGCCGCCGAGGTCATACACGGCGATTTTCTCATCGGATTTCTTGTCGAGGCCGTAAGCGAGCGACGCCGCAGTGGGCTCGTTCACGATGCGGAGCACTTCGAGGCCGGCGATCTTGCCGGCGTCCTTGGTGGCGTTGCGCTGCGAGTCGTTGAAATACGCGGGAACGGTGATGACCGCCTGCGTGATTTTCTCGCCGAGCTTCGCTTCCGCATCGGCCTTGAGCTTCGCGAGAATCATCGCGGAGATTTCCGGCGGGGAAAAAGTCTTCTTCTCGCCATTGACCTCCACCTGGATGTGGGCGTCGCCATTCGCGGCCTTCACGACCTTGTAGGGAACGCGATGTTCCTCCTCGTGGACCTCGTCATACTTGCGCCCCATGAAACGCTTCACCGAGAAAACCGTGTTCGAGGCGTTCGTGACCGCCTGGCGCTTGGCCGCCTGGCCGACGAGACGCTCGCCGTTCTTGCTGAACGCGACAACCGAGGGAGTGGTGCGCGCCCCCTCGGAATTTTCGAGCACCAGCGGCTCGCCGCCGTCCATGACGGCCATGCAGGAGTTGGTGGTGCCTAAATCGATACCTAAAATCTTAGCCATAAAATTTGTGTGTTTGTAAAAATGCCTTTCACCGCACTCTTTAGCAGGGGGCGGGCCACGGGATGAAATTGCTGCAAGATGCTGAAATCGTGTATCTTGTATCAAAACAACCCCAAAGGCCAAGTGAGACACTCTGTCTCAAATGTCTCACTTTATGTGCCGGGACGCGACGGCATGTCGCATCAACCATTAGTAGTGATGGCCAAAGTAACCGCAAAGGACGCGAAGAGCGCAAAGATTGGAAGGCATTTTCTTTG
>DASZPK010000114.1:0-5372 GCA_035550335.1 Chthoniobacteraceae bacterium
CTGCTGCAATTCGCGCAGGACCTCGGTGACGTTGAAATCGCCCCCGGCTTCGCGCACGACTGATTCCTCGACCTCGCGCGCGCGCAGGATTGTATGGAGGCTTTCCTGCACGGCGCGCTGGACGCTGCGGGGTGTTATACCGTGTTTTTCATTGTATTCCAACTGCCGGGCGCGGCGGTACTCGGTGATCGCCATGAGCGCTTCCATGCTTTTGGTGACGGTGTCGGCGAAAAGATAGACCTCGCCATTCACGTGGCGCGCGGCGCGGCCCGCGGTCTGGATGAGTGAGGTTTGCGAGCGGAGGTAGCCTTCCTTGTCGGCGTCGAGGATGCAGACGAGGGAGACTTCGGGCAGGTCGAGGCCTTCGCGCAGGAGGTTGATGCCGACGAGGATGTCGAACTCCGCGGCGCGCAGGGCGCGGAGGATTTCCACGCGCTCAATGGTGTCGATGTCGCTGTGGAGGTAGCGCACTTTCAGGCCGACGTCCTTGAGATAATCCGAGAGATCCTCGGCGGTGCGCTTGGTGAGCGTGGTGATGAGGATGCGCTCCCCTTTTTCCACGCGCTGGCGGCAGAGCTCGATGGTCTCGTCGATCTGGGCCTTGAGCGGGCGGATGGTGATCTTCGGGTCGAGCAGGCCGGTGGGGCGGATGATTTGCTCCACGATGAGGCGCGCGCCGGGCTTGGTGACATCGAATTTTTCCACCGGCTCGTTCGTGCGCGAGACGAGCGGCGGATCGACAAGCGCCAGCGCCTCCGCGCCCGGGACAAGCAGGCTCTTGTGGGCGACGTAATCCTTGTTGCCGACGATGCTGTTCTTGATCTCGAAGGGGGCGGGCGTGGCGCTCACGTAAATCATCTGGTTCGTCATGCCCATGAATTCCTTGAAATTCAGCGGGCGGTTGTCGAGCGCGCTCGGGAGGCGGAAGCCGTAATTCACGAGCACGGTTTTGCGCGATTTGTCGCCCTCGTACATGCCGCCAATTTGCGGGATCGAGGCGTGCGATTCGTCAACGACGAGCAGGTAATCCTTCGGGAAAAAGTCGAGCAGCGTGAAGGGCTGCGAACCGGGCGGGCGCCCGCTGAGGTGGCGCGAATAATTTTCAATGCCGCTGCAAAATCCCATCTCCTGCATCATCTCGAGGTCGTATTCCGTGCGCATCTTGATGCGCTGCGCCTCGAGCAATTGACCCTGCGCCTCGAACCAGACGATGCGCTCCTGCAATTCCTCGCGGATCGTGACCAGGGCCGTGCGGAGCTTGTCCGCCGGGGTCACGAATTGTTTCGCGGGGTAGAACGTAATCATGGCCGACTGCTCGTGCACGTGGCCGGTGAGGGGATCGAACCGCGTGATCTTGTCGATCTCGTCGCCGAAAAACTCGATGCGGATCGCCTCCTCGTCGGTGTTTGCCGGGTGGACCTCGACCACGTCGCCGCGCACACGGAAACGTCCGCGCTGGAAGGCGATGTCGTTGCGCTCATAGAGCATGTCGACGAGTTTTGTGAGCACCGCCTCGCGCGTGATCTGCTGCCCCACCTTGAGCGTGAGGAGCATGTTCATGTAATCCTCCGGCGAGCCCAAGCCGTAGATGCACGAGACGCTCGCGATCACGATCACGTCGCGGCGCGAGAGGAGCGAGCTGGTGGTCGAGAGGCGGAGGCGCTCGATCTCCTCGTTGATCGAGGAATCTTTTTCGATGTAGGTGTCCGAGCGGGGGATGTAGGCCTCGGGCTGGTAATAATCGAAATAACTAACGAAATATTCGACCGCGTTGTCCGGGAAGAACTGCTTGAATTCGCTGTAGAGCTGGGCGGCGAGGGTCTTGTTGTGGGAGATCACCAGCGTGGGGCGCTCCACGTTGCGGATCACATTTGCCACGGTGAAAGTCTTGCCCGAGCCGGTCACGCCGAGGAGGGTCTGGTGGCGGTTGCCGGCCTCGACCGATTTGGTCAATTTGGCGATGGCCTGGGCCTGGTCGCCCATCGGTTTGTAGTGGGAAGAAAGCTCAAAGGGCATTTTTCAAGCCTACCATACCTCGCCTAAAACGCTACGTACCCAGCATTAATTCTGATAAAATTTCGGAATTTCACTGGCAGAGACTGTAAATGTCTTTTGCCTAGGCTTTACTTCTTGGTATAGATAACGCCGTTGACCATAAGCGTACCGTCTTTCAGGAGGGCCACTATATATTGCAGGTCTACGTTGTGTGCTTTTCTGTCAGCTCCAATTCGAACCGGGGCATAATCGCTTTGGATGAGTTTCACGTGCAAAACCCAATGGCCTCCCGCCAAATTCAGCGTGCCTTTGTAAGTATAGAATCCCCCAGTTGATGCGGAATACCACTTCTTGCCTTTTTTGATCTCGATTGGGGATTTGTCCAAGGTGGCAACATTGCCTTGGATGGTCAGCGTATTCTCGTGAAACCATCGCGTGCCCTCTTCCTCCGGGCTCAGGTTTGACATCGGCTCCCTGCCAGTAAATGTGCCATCGATTACCGGCCGATCGGCGGTTTTAGAACTGCTTTGGCTTGTGGTGATACAGCCGCCCAGCAGAGTTAGGATGAGGGCTGCAACTGTAAAGCGTTTCATGCAACGGGGCGAGTAGGGTCGATTCTTAGTATTTGCACAAAACTCGGGAGGGGACGTGAAATGGCTGCGACAATCAACGACCTTCGGGGAACTTTTGCCGAATCACAGCCTGTATCTTCGCCGGGAGCCGGTCGAAAACTTCCTTGGGCGGATTTGGAATCTCTCCCCATGTATCGACCATATCACGATGCGGTGCGAAGGTGTAAGTGAAAACCTGTTTTGGTGTGACCACTTCAACCCATACCATACCAGCGCCGTCGTAAGTCCACGCATCCGAGTCTTCCACGAAAACGAACCAATCTGGATGAGGTTTCCATGCGGGGGGTGAATCCTTCATCGCCGTACTTTCAGACGTTATCACACCCACAGTCATACCCTGCTCTGAAACATCTATTGTCCAGGACGTCCCGGCTACAGGAAAGTGGCCGTAGGTTTTGATGAGAGTTCCCGCAAAGGGAGGTGCTGCCATCACCAGCCGGAGAAGCACGGATGCCATCACCAGAAAGAGAAGCACGAGCTGCCATTTGTGCCCTTTGCGCCAAAGCTTCATCATAATATGGGAATAGGATATGTTAAACGCCTGTTACAAATCCGTGATCGAGCCGTAGGCGGGATCGAACAGGCGGCGGTGCAAACGGATCGCGGTGGAGTCGGTCATCGCGGAGAGATAATCGGCGAGAAGGCGGTCGAGTTGTTCCGGCGATTTTGCAAAGATCGACTCGATTTCCTGCGGCACGAGGCGCAGGGGGCGTTTCATGATGTAATTGTCGCGCAGCGCGATGAAGAGCTCGGAGAGGATGCGCTTGCCCTTGTATTCGAGCTGCTTGATCTGCGGCGTGCGGAAGATGAGGTCGTCGGCGAGTTTTTTGTAAAAGTCGATGCGGGCGCGCAGGGGGGCGTGGACGTTGAGGTCGAGAGCGTAGCGGTTGCTGCGGCGGCTGAGTGCGTTTTTGCGGGAGGAGAGGCTGGTGCCCGTGATGCAGTCGCCGATGCGCTTGGCAAAGGAGCGTTCCACGATGCCGTTCGCGAGGTCCTCGACGAGTTCGTTGAGAATGTTTTCCTCGTGGGGCGTTAGGTCGCCGCGGCTGCGGCGCCATTTTTCGACGCTATCGAGCGTGACAAAATGGGCGTGCACGCCATCGACCACATCCATGAGGCCGTACGCGACATCGTCGGCCCAATCCATGATCTGGCATTCGATGCTGCGGTAAATGTGGAGCTCGGGGCCGCATTCGGTTTCCCAATTGGGATGGCTGAAGACGAAATCGAGCACGGCCTTTTGGTCGGTATAGAGGAACTTCGCGGGGGTGGCCTTGGTGTTGATGAAGACGTCCTTGTATTTCAGCACGCCGTCGAGGAGCGCGCGGGTCGGTTTCATGCCGCCGTCGGGGCCGAAGATGAGATGGGTGATGATGCGGAGCGTCTGCGCGTTGCCCTCGAAGCCGCCGGAGTCAGAGAGCATTTCGTTGAGTGCATCCTCGCCGGCGTGCCCGAAGGGGGGATGGCCGATGTCGTGCGCGAGACAGCAGGCCTCGACCAGGTCGGGGTCGATGAAAAAATCGGGCCGCAACGGCTCGCAACTCAGGCGCAAGTGATTGCAAATGCTGCGCCCGATTTGCGCGACCTCGAGCGAATGGGTGAGGCGGGTGCGGTAGAAATCGTATTCGCCGGAGTGAAAGACCTGCGTCTTCGATTGCAGGCTGCGGAAGGCGGGCGAGTAGATGATGCGGTCGCGGTCGACCTGGAAGGGGGTGCGTTTGTCGGTTTCCCGCTGGCTTCGGAGGTCGAGCGTGGCGGTGTCGTACTTGTTGTAGAAGGTATTGGTCACGGAGCGGAAATCGTTTTACACCACGCGGGAGGATTTGTCACCTGCGCAGGATTATTCCGCGACTTTTCCGAGCACGACGCACGAGTTGATTCCGCCAAAGCCGAAGGAGTTGTTCAGCGCGTAAGTCACGGGCTGGTGGCGGCCTTCATTGGGCACGATGTCGAGGTCGCAGGCGGGGTCGGCGGTTTTCCAATTGAGCGTGGGGGGGATGAAGCCGCGTTCGATGGCGAGCGCGCAGATGGCGGCCTCCATCGCGCCCGTTGCGCCGAGGGGGTGGGCGGTGTAGGGCTTGGTGCCGCTCATGGCGAGCTTGCGGGCGTGATCGCCGAACACAGTCTTTACACAAGCGTTTTCATTCGAGTCGTTGAGCTGGGTGGAACTGGCGTGGGCGTTGATGTAATCGACCTGCGAGGGTTCGAGTCCCGCGTCTGCCAGCGCGTGCCGCATGCAATCGGTCACGGCCTCGCCGCCGGGGAGGGGGGAGGTCATATGGTAGGCCTCGTTGTTGAGGCTGTAGCCGAGCACCTCCGCGTAAATGCGCGCGCCGCGTTTTCTGGCATGCTCGTATTCCTCGATGATGAGCGACGCGCCGCCTTCGCCCATCACGAAGCCGTCGCGCTCGAGGTCGAACGGGCGGCAGGCGATGGAGGGGTCGCCGTCGTGGCGGCTCATGGTTTTGATCATGTCGAACGCGCCGTAGGTGAGTGGGCTGAGGGGGGCCTCGGCTGCGCCGGCCACGATGACATCCGCCATGTTGTCGCGGATGTAGCGCAGGGCTTCGCCCACGGCGATGGTGCCACTGGCGCAACTGTTGGAATTCGTGGTGCCGAGGCCGCGGAAGCCGCATTCGATGGCGATATTCGAGTGGGCGCTGCCGCCGAAAACCTGGAGCGCGAGCGTCTGGTTCACGCCACGCGTGCCCTTGTGGAGGAAGCGCATGTGCTCGGTCTCGGCGT
>DASZPK010000115.1:0-4203 GCA_035550335.1 Chthoniobacteraceae bacterium
ACGGCGCCGGACCAGAAAATTTTGGACGAATTGCTCGCGGTCCCGAACATCCACACGGCGCGCGTCATCCGGCTGTGAAACTGACCATCGATTCCAATCCGGTCCCCGCGAAAGGCGAAATCAAGGTCGTTTTCCTGCCGCCCTCGGGACGCGCCGCGCTTCCGGACCGGGTCACGGAAGCGGAGTTTTCCGGCAAACCGAACTCGACGCTCTTTTTGCACGCGCAGGGGCTGCTCGCGGTCGGGATTGGGACGGAAGCAACCGCGCAGACCTTCCGCTCGGCGGCGGGGACGGCGGTGAAGCTTTTGAAAAAGACCGGGCGTACCTCGGCTGTCATGGACGCGGCGAAACACGCGGAACACACGCAGGCGATCGCGGAGGGGGCGGTGCTGGCGGATTACCGGTTTGAGCAATTCAAAACGACGCGCACGGAGGGATTCCAGTCGCTGCGCGTGGCGGCGGCGAAGACGGATGTTTTACAAGCGAAACGCAACGGCGCGCGCGGCAAGACGGTCGCGGACGCGGTGAATTACGCGCGGCAGATCGGCAACCAGCCGGGGAATTTCATCTACCCGGCGGCGCTGGCCGACGAGGCGCGCAAGCTCGCGCGCGCGAAAGGGCTGCGTGTGACGGTGTTTGACGAGAAGGCGCTGCGCGCGGGGAAATTCGGCGGCATCCTGGCCGTGGGCCAGGGGAGCGCTCGGCCGCCGCGGATGATCGTGCTGGAGCACCGTGGCGGCAAGGCCGGTGAAGCGCCGGTGGCGCTGGTGGGGAAGGCGATCACGTTCGACACGGGGGGCATCTCGATCAAGCCCGCGGCGAACATGGAGGAGATGATTTTTGACAAGAGCGGCGGGATGGCGGTGCTGGGTGCGATGGCGGCAATCGCCGACCTGAAGCTCCAGCGCAACGTGGTCGGGATCATCGCGAGCGCGGAGAACATGCCGGGCTCGAATGCATACCGTCCGGGCGACATCGTGACGGCCTTCGACGGCAAGCACATCGAGATTTTGAATACGGACGCCGAGGGGCGGGTGGTGCTGGCGGATGCCATCGGGTACGCGCGGAAGGTGAAGAAAGCGGCGGCGATCATCGACCTGGCGACGCTCACCGGGGCGATCGGCATCGCGCTGGGCGATGCGGCAGCCGGGCTGTGGAGCACTTCCACATCGCTCAAGGAGCAGGTACTCGCCGCCTCGGAAAAAACCGGGGAACGCCTCTGGCCGATGCCGCTTTACCCCGAATACGACGATCTCATCAAAAGCGAGGTAGCGCTGGTCAAGAACACCGGCGGGCGCCTCGCGGGCTCGAGCACGGCGGCGGCGTTCCTGAAAACTTTCGCCGGGGAGACGCCGTGGGCGCACCTCGACATCGCCTACACCGCGAGCATCGAAAAAGAGCGCGCGGACCTTGCGCGCGGGGCGACCGGGTTCGGCATCCGCACGCTGGTGGAACTGGTGGACGCGTGGCAGTCGAAGAAAGGGAAATAATTTCATGGAAGTGCAGATTGCGGCGTTGTGCGACTCGGCGGAGGATTACGGGGGGAAGCTTTGCATCCTCGGGACTTTCGACACGATCCTCGCGCGAAGTTTCCCGTTCCACCACCCGAAGTGCAGCGTGGCGTTGCGGCTGCTGCTGCGCCATGACGACGAAGGGGCGCACAATTTCAAAATCGCCATCGTGGACGAGGACGGCAAGCCGGCCTTTCCGCCCGTGGACCTCGGCCCGCCGGTGCAAGTGCGGATGCCGGACAATGAGGTTTCGTTCACGCACAACCTGGTATTTCATTTCCAGCAGGTGGGATTCGAGCGGGCCGGGTTTTATTCCATCGATATCACGGTGAACGGCCGGGCGCTGGCCGCGATTCCCTTTCGCATCGTGCAATACCATCCGCCCGCTCCCTGACGCAAAGCTTATGGCGACACCTCCTCAAAGAGCGCGCGTCAATACCCTGCTCGAACTGGACGCGCTGGTGGGGGAACGGATCATCGGGGAAGTGCCGGAGGTTTACTGGGAGGACGCGCATGCGATGTTCCGGTTCGAGACGGAGTCGGAGGCGATGGATGCGCTGAAAAGATTGCGCTCGCAGCCGAGCCTGCCGAGGGTGAACTGGGATTCGCTCACGGTGAGCCAGGTGAAATCGTACCGTCCTTACTCGGCGGACATCGCCGTGGCGTGGAGTATTGTGGAAAAAGCGACTGCCGAGAGCGGGGACGCGTTTCAAATCCGGCGGGAAGGAGGCATGTGGCGCGCGGCGTTTGGGCATCGCGAGGAAATATTGGCACGCAGCGCGCCGGTGGCGATCTGTGTGGCGGGATTGCGGGCGGCGGGGATCGAAGTGATTTTCGACCCGGATGGGATCCATTAGTCAAGATTTGACGACGATAAGGCCATTTGGAGGTGCTGGTGCGAATTAGTGAAACATGAGCACCATCACCATTTCAGCAAAGGACCTCACGAAGGAAGCGCCGCGCAGCCCGCGTATCCGGCTCGGCGGCTATGTCATCCTGGGGCGCACCACGGACAAATGCCGCGCATTCCTGGCGGGAACGATCGGCGAATACCACTTCGATTGCCCGCTGGACAACCAGCTTTTCGGGTTCAAGGGAATCACGGGCGATGATTTCAAGCACGAAGTCGAGAAAGGCCTCTCCGACGACGAATTAGTGGCGTGGGTGGATTCCCACGGCGCCTCGAAAACGCCCAATGAAATCAAGGCGTGGAGCGACCAAGTGGAAAATTACAGCCTCATTTCCGACCCGGAGAAAAAGGATTTCTTCATCGACGAATGCAAGAAGGTCGGGATCGACCCTTACAAGTCTTCGCTTTTTGACTGGCTGGAAGCCGACGACAAGGCGAGCTTCAAAAAGTAGCGGTGATCCACCGCGAAGCGTCACGGAGGAAAATTTTCCCGGCGGGCAAACATAGCCCTCCGTGCATCATCATCCCTAATGAACCCTCTCCGGGTTAATAGAGGTGCTTGTGCTTCAATTCCCACACGCGCAGGGCGGCCATGATCAATTTCTGGGTTTTCATCAGAGAATGACCCGACTTTCTGCGCTTGGCAGGAGCTGGATTGTCGCGATGGTTTTTCATGGTGAACTCTCGCCATTCAGATCAAGCAACTTTCATTCCACCTGAAATTGGTTCGTTCCCGGACGGCGCGTGGATGCATCCAACTGAAAAGCTTTTCATCCCCTCGCATTGCCCCAATACTGCGGCGGATGTCAATCAGCAGGAAAGAACCGCAGGAATGAGAATCGTCCTCGTGCTGGACCAGTTCGACTGGCGCAAGGGGGGGCTGGAATCATGGACCTGGCAATACGCGCGCCTTCTTGGCAAACGGGGATGCGAAGTCCACGCGGTGGCGTTCGATTTTCATCCGGATGCGGAGCGGGAGACAGGGATCGTGGCGCACCGGCTGGAGCGGCCCCGCTCGCGGTTGAAGCGGGCCGAGGCGCTGGAGCGCCACCTGCGCACGATGCAGGCCGATGTGATCCACGACATGGGGGTGGGCTGGTATGCGGACGTGATCCAGCCGCACGGCGGCTCAATCCTCGCGACGCGCGAGCACAACCTGATGCGCATCCCGCGCTGGAGGCGGTTCAACCTGCCGCTCCCCGGGCGGCAGCGGGAAATCCGCGAGGTGGAGCGGCGGCAGCACGCGCAGCCGGGAGCGGTGATCGTGGCGGTGTCAAACATGGTAAAACGCCATTTCGAGACGCTGAACCGGCTCCCCGCGGAAAAAGTGCGGGTGATCTACAACGGGGTGGATCTCGGGAAATTCTCGCCGGCGCACCGGGCGGAATTCCGGGAAACCACGCGGGCCCGGCTCGGGCTCACGAACGAGACGCTCTTTTTCCTGCTCGCGCACAATCTGCGGTTGAAAAACGCGGCGACGCTCATCCGGGCGATGGGCGTGCTCGCGGCTCAAAACAAACCGGCGCACCTGGTGATCGCCGGGAACGCGAAGGCGGGCCCCTATGTGCGCCTGGCGGTGCGGGCCGGCGCTGCAAGCCGGGTGACATTCCTCGGGCTGGTCGATCCGGTGCAATATTACGCCGCGGCGGACGTGGCGGTGCTGCCGACCTGGTACGACCCGTGCAGCCTTTTCACGCTCGAGGCCTGGGCGGCGGGGCTGCCGGTGATCACCACGAGTTGCAACGGCGCCTCGGAATTGATGACGGAGGGCGTGCAGGGCTT
>DASZPK010000116.1:0-8689 GCA_035550335.1 Chthoniobacteraceae bacterium
CGCGGCTGATTTTTGCTCGCGAGGGGAAGGATTTCATCACTATCACCTTTGCATTCCCCCGGGAGGTGTACAATTCCATCCCGGACTCGCTCGTCACGGTGCGCGCCACGGGAAAAAACGCGCGCCAGCTTTTGCAATTCAAGATCGGTTACTCGGAGAAGCGGGGCGAGATCGTCACGCATTTCTGGAACCGCGAGATCGATTTGGCCGACGGCGAAAGCTTGCAGGCCGAGGTCGCGATGGGCGACAAGACCGTGAAAAGCCCGGTGCTCATGCCATGATTTTTTATTCCGTGAAAACAAAAACATCCGTCGTGGTGGCGTGCATGCTGGCAATGGGCGCGTGTGTTTCATCCGCGCAGGAGATCCATCCCAGCCGCGCCGAATTCGCGGCGGCACTGGGCAGGGTGAAGAAGGGAATGACGGCGGACGAGGTTTTGAAATTGCTCGGCAAACCCGACGACATCGACACCAACCGCGACCCGACCGTGTTCGACGTTTACGAATTTGAGGTCTGGGGCTACGGAACAGACGGGCATCTCTCGTTTCCGACCTTGGGCAGCGTGACGATGCTCGAAGGGAGGGTGCGGGGCGTGTTCGGCGGCACGGGGACGCCGCCCGCCCCGGCGATGTTCGACGAGAAGGAGTTGAGGAATCTTTTGCAAGTCATCGATTCCGCCCAAGGCGCCGGCGCTTACGCCCGCATGTGGAATGCAACGCCGTTGCGGCTCATCCAGATCGTGAATACGCTCGAGCCGCTAGGCAAGGAGAAGGCGATGGCGGCGTTGAATGAATACCTGCGCGTGTCGCCGCACGATCTCTACCTCCTGCACGACGACCTGCATGTATTCCTGTTGCTCCGGCTTTTGTACGATGTGCCGGTGGACACCGGTTTCATGCCGTCGATCTATGACGGCAAGCTTGGGTATGGATACCCCGACGACCCGAAAGTATTTCCGCTTTTCCCGCTGGCGATGGTCGATGGCATCCCGTTCAACCTTGTAAATGAGCCGGGGAGAGGGGCCATCCGGAAACCGGTGGGCGCGCAAATGGCCTATTTTCAAAGTAATGGAAAATGGCGGGGGCATCCGCTCATGCCTTCCAATGACCCGCTCGGCGCGCTCGACAAACTGGCGGCCTCGCCGGAGTGGAAACTCTCGGGACCGGGCCCTGGCCAGCGCAAGCAATTGCTGGCGAACGAAATTCTGCAATCGATCGATTCCATCTACCGCACCGAGCCAGACGACGATGGAAACCGGCTGCCGGGCGATGATTTCGACGAGAAACGCTGGGAACAAATCGAGAAGGACGTGGCGGCACTCCACATCAAGTGGGACGCGGCGAAGAATATTTATGTGCGCGGCGACGGCACTTCGCTTCCCCCGGAAAGGAAGCCCCTTTACCAGCGGCAGATCTGGTATGTGGACTCGCTGGGACCGGACGCGCGCGTGGATGTCGAGCGCAAAAATAAGAACACCGTCAGCATCCGCTTGTCGCGCACCGAGCACCCGGAGGCGCCTATTCCCGCCACCGTGGTGAAGGTCTATCGCGACGACAACAATCAGGTGCTGGCCGAGTTCGACGTCGCTGCCTCGCACGGGCAGAGCATGGGCACCTCCGGCGGCCAGACCGTGAAACTCCCCGAGGGCGCCAGCCTGCACGCAGAATACACCAGCGACAGCAAGACAACCAAAACCGACTCGTTCACGCCGTGATTTTTTACTCCATGAAAACGAAAACATCCGTCGCACTGGCGTTCATGCTAATAATGGGCGCGTGTGTTTCATTCGCGCAGGAGAGCCATCCCACGCGCGCGCAATTCGCCGCGGCAATGAGCAAGGTCAAGGAAGGAATGAGCGCCGCCGATGCGGAGAAGCTCCTCGGCAAGCCGGACGATGTGCGCACCGAGCGCGATCCCGGCGGACTCATGACCTACCGCACTTCCGAAATCTGGGGCTATGGCACGGATGGCCATCTCTCTTTTCCGACGCTCGGCTGCGTCTATATCAGCGAGGGAGCGGTGCAATATGTTTTCGGAGGCGGACAGCCGCCCGACCCGGCGATGTTCGATGAGGCGACGCTGCGCAAGCTGTTGCGCCTCCTGGCCGCCACCTACGACGATAACGGACGCAACCCGCTCCGCTACATCCAGGCCGTGAACACACTGCTCCCGCTCGGCAAGGAGAAGGCGCTCGCGCTGATCGGGGAATTCACACGCGTGGAGTCGCAGGACCAGCCCGTGCCCACGTCGTACGACTCGGGCTTTGAGGAAAATCTCCCGCTTTTTCTTACGCTGCGGTTGCTGTTCGAGGTGCCGGTGGACCCGGGCTACATGCCGCGGATGCTGATCGGGGGCAGCCAGCCTATGGAGCCGAAAGACCCAAAATTGCTGCCGCTCTTCCCCATCGCGCTGGTGAAGGACATCCCGCTCGTCGAGGTGATTTCCTATTTCGGGGCGGGCGAGGCGCAGCCGGTGCAGGACCACATCGATTATTTCCGCAAAAACGGCGTGCTGCGCAAACAACCGCTCCATCCCCCGGACGATCCCCTCGCCGCGCTGGAGCAACTGGAACATTCGCCGCAATGGATTTTCAAGGAAATCAACCCCGGGGACACCAATTGGGGCCGGTACTTCCTCGCCAACCAGCTTCTCGCGCTGGTAAACACTGTTTACCACATTGAGCCGGAGAAGAACGGGAATCCGCTGGCTCATTTCGACGCGAAACAGTGGGACAAGATCAAGGCCGATGTCGCCGCGCTCCATATCAAGTGGGACGCCACGAAAAACATCTACGTGCTCGCCGACGGCACCACGCTCCCGGAGCAGAAAAAGCCGGTTTACATGCGACAGATATTCGATGTGCCTTCGCTGGGAGCCGACGCGCGGCTGGTCATCGAACGCCAGTCGAAGGAGACAGTCGATATCCAGCTTTATCACGCCGGGAATCCCGGCATCCCGACTTCCGAAACGACCGTAAAGATTTTCCGGGACGACGACCCGAAAGCGCAACCGCTCGCGAATTACCACATACCCGCCTACACCGGCAACGGCAACTCCTCCTCCACGGACGACAACGGCGCGACGCTTCCCGCCGGCACGCCGCTGCACGTGGAAATCACCTCCGGCGGAAAAACCACGAAGCTCGACCCCGTGACGCCGTGATGAAAACGAAATGGGTCCTCCTTTTCGCGCTGATCGCGGTCATTCCAATCGCGCACGCGAAGCAGCCGGCGACCCGGGCGCAATTCGCGCAGGCGATGGGCAGGGTAAAAACGGGCATGACCGCCGGCGAAGTGACCGCCCTGCTTGGCAAGCCCGACACCGTTCGCACGGAGCGCGACCCGTTCGTGTTCGACAAGTACGACAGCGTGGGCGTGAAGATATGGGATTACGGCACTGCGGGGCCGCATACCTTCCCGGCGCTGGGGAGCGTCTGTTTCATCGAGGGGACGGCGCGCGACTTCTCCGGGGGCGACGGGACGCCGCCGGATGTAACATTGTTAAACGAAGCGCAACTCCGCAATCTCCTGCAGCTCATCGACTCGGCGGGCGATGGGACGCTCCAGTTGGTGCAGGCCGTGAATGCGCTGCAGGCCGCGGGGAAGGAAAAAGCGCTCGCGGCCATCGGCGAATATTTGAGGGTCGAGTCCCCGCTGTGCAAATTCGCGCGCGGGCAGGACCTCCATGTGATGTTCCTCCTCCGCCTTTTGTTCGATGTTCCCGCGGACCCCGGTTTCATGCCGCCCATTGTCGAAACCGAGCCGCCGGCACCGCCCGACCTGAAAATCATTCCCCTTTTCCCGCTTGCGCTGGTCGATGATGTTCCCCTGAACCTCGCCTTCAGCGCCGGGAGGCCATTGGACGCGGCGGTGCAACTCGCCAGTTTCCGTAAAAATGGGACCTTCCGCGCGCATCCGCTCCGGCCTCCGGACAATCCCCTGCCGGTGCTCGAAAAACTGGAGCACTCCCCGCAATGGATCGGCGCAGGCAAGCCCGGGGATTACAATTATGATTTCGAAAAGAAATTCATCGCCAGCCAGGTCCTGCAATTGATCAACACCACATTCCGCTCCGAGCCGCATGAAGACGGATTCCGGCTGACGGGCACATTCTTCGACCAGAAGCAATGGGATGCCATCGCTAAAAAAGTTGCCGGGCTGCACATTAAGTGGGATCCCAAAAAGAACATATACGCCTTTGCCGGAGGCTCCTCGCTTCCGCAGGAAAAACCGCCGGTTTATATGCGCCAGATTTGGAATGTCCGCGCCATCGGCCCCGACTCGAAGCTCATCGTTTGGCGCACAAGCAGCAATTGGATCATGGCCAAGTTCATTTATTTCGGGCACGAAGGCGTGCCGTTTGCGGCGACAACGGTCAAGGTCTGTCGCGCACGCCATGATGACAAGCCCCTGATGCATTTCGACATAGCGGCTTTCGATGGAAACGGCAGCTTGTCCTCCAGCGGCGGCAGCGGGGCGGATTTTCCCGCGGGCGAGGCACTGCGGGCAGAATTCACCACGAACGGCAAAACCACCACGACGGAGCCGTTCACTCCCTGAAGCGGAAAAAATTCCTCCAAACCGGTTGGCACGTTTGTTGCGAATAAATCGCTGGACAGTGCGTCCAATGAGTGTAAGTTCTTTTCCCTTTTCAAATACCGGCGGTAGCGCGTCACACCGTTGAAACTTGGCAATAAACCTTGTGGGGTTGGAATCCCCAGCCGCCGACACCTTCACCCCCGGTGAAACCAGAAACAAATCTGGATTCACCGGGGGTTCCCTTTTACACTGGATGGCGTGGATGACCCCAGCCAGCTCCTGAAGGGAATCGATCCGAATTCGGTGTCGTTTAACGCGCTGCTCCTTGCGTGGCTGATCTTCGGCTGCGTCGGCATGGGGGCATGGGTTTACGGGAAGCGGCAAAAGAGCCTGCCCCATATGCTTATCGCGGTGGCGCTGATGGCGTATCCCTGTTTCGCGAACAATCTTTTCTACCTCTACGGCGTGGGCATCGCGCTCACGGCGGCGCTGTTTGTTTTCAAGCCATAGGTGCTCTATAGTGGGGGACAGATGACACCCGAGACGGCAGCTCCCCAAATCAGCGTTTTGATTCCCGCGTATAATGAGGAGCGATTGATCGGGCGCACGCTCGACGCGGTGCACGCGAGCTTTGCCGCGCTCCCCGCGCTCACGTACGAGATCGTGGTGTGCGACAATAATTCCACCGACAAAACCACGGAGGCCGCCCTCGCAAAAGGCGCGCGCGTGGTGCGCGAGCCGCACAACCAGATCGCGCGCGCCCGCAATACCGCCGCGAAAAACGCGCGCGGTGCGTGGTTCATTTTCCTGGACGCAGATACTTTCCTCACGGCGAAATTGCTCGGCGACACCGTGCGCGCGTTCGAGGGCGGGCGCATTTGCGCGGGGGGGACGGTGCTGGTGTTCGACCGCGAGGACATCGGCTGGTTCCCGACGTTCATGTGCAAGCTCTGGAACAGGGTCTCGGTGGTGCTGAACCTCGCCGCCGGCGCGTATCTTTTCTGCCTGCGCGAGGCGTGGGTGGAGTCGGGCGGTTTCAGCGAGGAAGTGTACGCGGGCGAGGAGCTCTATTTTTCCCGGCGCATGCAGCAATGGGGCCGCAAGCGGAAGATGAAATTCAAAATCCTGTCCGATTCGCCGATCACCACCTCCGCGCGCAAGATGGAATGGTACAGCTCGTGGGGAATCTTCGGCCACGTCCTGCGCATGCTCGTCCCCGGCGCGATGAAGAAAAAGGAGGCGTGCGACCTCTGGTATTCGCGCCCGGCGGATGCGGCGAAGGTCAATGCGGAGCGGTAGGGGCGGGCCATTGTCCTTGCGTATTTTACGGCGCAGCTCGGCACTCTCATTAGCATCGGGCTTCAGCCCGGTGATACCCCGACGACGCGACTTCGAACAGCCGTTTTAACGGCTTTCTTCATCGCGCCAACGCAGCCCATAGCGTTGCGCAAAAATCTGGAGTTCGTCCGCAAAGGTCTTCACGCGGTAATGTTCCTCCTGACGCCAGAGGCTTGGTTTGCACGCAATCGGGACGATTGCGCCACGGCCTGCTTCCACTCGGCTTACACTATTACTGGAAACGCTCTGGAATGACTCTAGGGGTCATTCCCTTCGAGCCTTTCAATCCTAATTCTTAATTCGGCCTCGCGCTCGTAGGTGAAATCGAGCTGCGCCTTGTCGCGCAGCGCGGTCTCCGTGGCGCCGTCGGTGGCGGCTCTCCCAGCCTTCTCAACAGCTTTGTTCCGCGCCATGACCCAGGCGCGCTGTGATTTTTTCAAGGCTTCGCGCTCGGCCGGGTGGAGTGCTTTTTCCAAAATAAGATAATTCCTGTTTAACTCGGCGTCGGCTCTGCCCAATTCCGGGTTGTCGCGGATGGCTTCGTCCTCCTCGTTCTCGGCGTCGGTGCGGGTGACATGCGTCACCTTGCCATCCGCGAGCCGCAGGGTGAGGATGCCGTCGGCGCGGGGCGAGTGGGTATCGTGCCGGATGCCGATGCCGAAAATAATGTCGGCGTAAGCGCCGTGGAATGGCTGCAATTTTCTACCCATCACATCTTCCGTGAGGCGGTAGGTGATCGTGTAGTCGTCGAGGGAGGTGTGCTTCGGCAACTGGGCGTCGACGACACTGTCCATGTCGGACTCGATCAGTTCCATTTTATTGCCGGATAGGCTCACCAGGAAAATTTCGCCGGCCGCCCCGACGTAGTTGAATTCAAAAACGCCGTGGTGTTTTTCGCCCACCTCATCGCTCCATGCGGCGTCGACACTTCCGTTATACGCGGAGGGATGCATTTCCTTGTAGTCCGCGGGGAGGGCAAGCGTTTTTTTCTCCTGCAAATCGACGAGGAAATAATCGGCCGTGTATTTCGCTTCGCCGGAGTCCTCCTCCATGTGGTAATGGCCGGGGAGGGCGTTCCAGTCGTCCGCGGACCAGAGCGACCAATCGACGGGGGCGACTTTTTTGTTGAGCGGGCGGAGCGTCCAGCCGACGGCGTAGCGGCCATCCTTCGATTGCGTGTCGGCCATGATCACGATTTTTGTCCGGTTCAAATCGACGAGGCGGTCGGGGGCATCGTCCGCATGAGCGTGCAGTGCGGCGCAACATGCGAGCGCGACGATGAGCCGCGGTAGTTTGAATGGGGCGCGCATAATATCAATGACGCAACCAGCCTGCGTCGGGCTTGTTGTAGGCCGGGGTGCCGATTTTCACCTTGGCGGGGGCGAGGCCTTCGGATGTGGCGGTGAATTCGATGTCGCCGCCGGGTTCGACGGCGAGCGATTTGATCACCGCGAGGGCCATGCCGTGGAAGGCTTTGCGCGCGGGGGATTGGAATGAGGTGAGGTCGGTGGCGTCGCCGTTGTCGGTGCCGGCGATGTCGCCGGGGCCCTTGATCGAAAGTTTTACGGTGTTGTCGGCGTTCGGGCAGGGGTTGCCGTCCTTGTCCTCGATGCGGATGGTGATGAAGGCCAGGTCCTCGCCATTGGTGAGGATGCTTTTGCGGTCTGTTTCGAGCGCGATTTTTGCGGGCGGGCCGGCGGTGTGGATTTCATCGATGGCCCACGGCTTGCCGTCCTTCGTGCCGACGGCTTTCAGCATGCCGGGGGCGTACGGGACGCTCCACTCGAGGTGCAGCGTTTTGTTGTCCTTCCAATCGCGCACGCCGAGCGATTTGCCGTTGAGGAAGAGCTCGACGGAATCAGCGTTTGTATAACAACGCACCGGGGTTTCCTTTCCCTCAAAGCCTTCCCAGTTCCAGTGCGGGAAGAGGTGCACGACGGGCTTGTCGGTCCATTGGCTCTGGTAAAGATAGGCGCGGTCCTTCGGGAAACCGCACAGGTCGAAGATGCCGAAGTAGCTGCTGCGCGATGGCCAGCCGAAGGGGGTCGGCTCGCCGATGTAATCGAAGCCCGTCCAGACGAATTGCCCGGCGACCCACGGCGCGTCGCGCAACGCCTGGAGGCTTGTCTCGACTTTGTTCGCCCAGCCCGGCGCCTCGATGTCGTAGGAGGACATCTGGTGGTTGTACTCGGCCTTGATTTCCAGATGGCCGTCGGCGGCGGGGAGGAGGTTGTAAACGCCGCGGGAGGAGATGGCGGAGGCGGTCTCGCTGGCGACGAGCGGGCGGCCTTTCCAATGGTTGTATTCGCCGATGTTGTAATTGATGCCGAGCACGTCGAGCGCGGCGGCAAACCCGGTCTTCACCGCGGAGCCCGGGGAATTGCAGGCCGAGGTGACGGGCCGCGTGGGGTCTTCGCGCCGGACGATGTCCGCGAGGCGCTTCGCCATCGCGCCGCCATCGGGCGCGCCCTGCTCGGGGATTTCGTTGCCGATGCTCCACAAAATCACGCTCGGGTGGTTCCGGTCGCGGCGGACCATTGCCTGCAAATCGCGCTCGCTCCAGTCGTCGAAGAAACGGCCATAGCCGAATTGCGTCTTGTTCGCCTTCCACTCGTCGAACGCCTCATCCATGACCACGAAGCCCATGCTGTCGCACAGGTCGAGCAGCTCGGGCGAGGGCGGGTTGTGGCTCGTGCGGATCGCGTTCACGCCGATGGTTTTCAAAATCTCCAGTTGCCGCTCGATGCCGCTCCGGTAAGCTGCCGAGCCGAGGCAGCCGAGGTCGTGGTGGTCGCACACGCCGTGGATTGGGA
>DASZPK010000117.1:0-9197 GCA_035550335.1 Chthoniobacteraceae bacterium
CATCGTGCCCGAGCAATTTCGGCGCGATGGTCTTCTGCACGCTGCCCACGGCTTTCGTGACGCCTTTCCCGAGGTAGCGGGTCTTCACGCCGTCGCGAAGTTCCCATGCCTCGTGTTCGCCGGTGCTCGCTCCGCTGGGCACCGCGGCGCGCCCGACTGCGCCTCCCGCGAGTTCGACATCGACTTCGATGGTGGGATTGCCGCGCGAATCAAGAATCTGCCGCGCACGAATTTCTGAAATGGAAGTTAGTGACATGGACGTCTTTTTAAATGGTGTGTACGGGCTTGGCAATGGTTTTGCGTATTTCCCTATGCAAGCGAAAGAAGGTGCTCGATTTCGGGGTCCAACATCGCGCGAAGCATTTCCTGCAACTCCGGGTCCATGTATTCAAACTCGTCGGGAATTTCCAGGACATCGATGCGGGGGAGCGGCAACCCCTCGAAGCGCGTTTGGATCCAGAGCTTGTGCTCATGCTCCATCGCGAAGACAACGTCAGCCCATTTCAAATCGGCCTCGTTTACACGGCGATTGGCTCCCGACCTGACGCCTGCCGAGCGGACTTCAAGACGGGCGTCATTCCGATAGAGCGTCTCCGCGGTGGCGCTCCGCTGTTTGTTCATGGCGCACACAAACAAAATTTTGAGGCGCCTCATCGCTCTCTCTCGTGTGGGTCTAGCTCGCGACACTCGCCGCGCGGTAAGCCTCAATCGAGACGATCTCCACCTTCTCCGTGCCGTGTTCCGTGGGCAGGTCGATCTGCTCGCCGGGCTTGTGGCCGAGCAACGCCTGGCCGACGGCGGTGAGATAGGAGATGATGCCGTTGTCGGGGTCGCTGTCCCACGCGCCCAGCAGCGAATAGGAATGGACCGTGCCGGTCTCCACGTTCTTCAAAGTCACAACAGTGCCGATGGAAACCTGGTTGGTGTCCGGGTTCTCAAAACCGGTGCCGCGGGCGCGCCCGAGGTCGCGCTCGGTTTCCGCGCGGCGGCGCTGCAACACGCGCTGCATTTCCTTCGCTGCCTTGAATTCGAAATTCTCGCGGAGATCGCCGTAGGAACGGGCGACTTCGATTTCCTTGGTGTTTTCGGGGATCTTTTTCTTAATGAGGTCCTCGAGTTCGTCCTTGCGCTTCTCGAGGCTTTCCCACGAGACGATGAGCACCACGTTCTTCTCCTCCTCCTGCGTCTCGCCGGTGAGGAGGGCCTCCATTTCCGGGTAAATGCGGATGATGCGGGCGAGGAGGGAGCGTTTGTCCAACTCCTCGAACACGGGTGTGAGATTGAGCTTGCGCGTCGCGTCGCGGGCGGTCTCCACTTCCGCACCCGCGAGCAGGTCGCCCACGAGCTCGCGGTCGTCGAGCAGCAGGTCGTGCAGCTTGCCGCCGCGTTTTACTTCGTTAAACTGGTCGCGTTCCAGGGCCGAAAGGATCGCGCTGAACACGCGCGGCTCGATGAGGTCGTTGAACTCGCCGCCGCGCTCCTTGCAGAGCCAGTAGAGCACCTCGGCGGTGACGGAGTGGTCGCGGATCCAGCGGTCGAGTTCCTTGCGAAGCTCCGCGCCCATTCCTTTTTCCTGGAGAAGGCGTGCGATTTCCGACACCACGCGCACATTGCTGCGGAGCATGAGCGCGATGGTTCGCGGGGCCCATTTTTCCCCGAAGGTTTTCGGCAGCTCGGCGAGGACCTGCCTCTGCTTGGCCGCGGGCACTTCGCCGAGGATCGTGGCGATCTGCCTCTCCTCGGCGGCGAGGAGCTGCGAGGTCGCGAAGTCCCCGGGCGGCAGCCCGGTCTTTTCACAAATCTCGTCGCGCGCGAGCAGCAATTCCACCGCCTCGGTGGTGTGCAGCCGCTGGCTTTGACGGGCGGCTTGCTCGACGGCCTTGACCACCGGGCCGAGCTGCGCCGCGGCATCGGTGAATGCGTCGATGTTCTTGATGATCTGGTCGAGCGCGGTGAGCTGCGCCTTGAGCTGGCGCGCCTTGTTGAATGTCGCGAGCAGTTCATCCGCGCGCGAGACCGCCTGCTTGCGCAACTCGATCGGGTCGGTCTTTTTCGTCGGGATGCCGAAGTGGCCGTCCTTTTTCAGCGCCTTTTTCGTGGAGTCCCACCAGCGCTTGAATTCCGTCTCGGTGAAAACATCGCCCACGAGGGTTTGCGCGATCTGGTCCTGTGTGGCCTTGCCGCCGAGATCGGTCAGGATTGCCGTTACCAGTTCCACCGGCTTGTCCCTGGCCTCGGCCTTCACGGCGTCGAGCTGGGTGGCCTTTCGGGCGAGGATGTGGGCCCCGGGGATCGGCTGGAGCGATTCCGCGGCGTATTCGAGCTGCATCGTGTGGCCCTTCTTCGTCTTGAAATCGATCGTGACCTGGTTCACGAGAAAATTAACCGAGTCGATTCTGCCGAAACCCCAGCTTTTGTGGAGACAGTAGGAGCCGGGCTTGAGGGCCGCGAGCGCCTTGCCCGCCTGTGAAGTGATTTTACCGGCGTCCACTGCTTTTTGAATCTCTGCTTCCATAGGGACGATGAACATAGAAGAGCTTTGCACGCTTCGCCAATAAAAATCCGTCCCTGTATTTCAGCGGCTTTCCTGCCCGTCCGTTCCCCTGAGAAAAATCGAAAAAATGGCTTTGCCTTTCGCGGGGCTTTTCGTTTATATGGATGTCAACGTTATGAAATTATTCCTCTGCTCCCTCCTGGTTGCCTGCTTTGCCACCGCCGCGTATGCCGATATCCAAGATCCTCCCGGCGCCGATTACGGCCCGACGAGAAAGCTCGGCCGCGCCATCTCCAACATCTTCTGGTGCAGCAGCGAGGTCATGTACACCATGGAGGAAGTGAACGAGCAGCAGGGCAACTCCGCCGCTTGGGGCTACGGCGCCGTGAAGGGCGTGTGGCGTGCCAGCTTCCGCTTCTGGTCCGGTTGGGGCGAACTCCTCACCTTCCCGTATCCGACCTACAAGGGCTCCTATCGTCCGCCCTACAAGAGCGATATCCCGTGGATCAATGGCGGCTACCAGGAATACCCGCCGGAGCTCGGCTTCGAGACCAGATATCCGTATACCCGCTCCACGGATCATTATTAATCCAGCGTAGTTTTTGAAAAGGGGCTTCCGCGAAAACGGAAGCCTCTTTTTATTTCCCCATATTTCCCGATGCCATCACCAGTAGTGGAAGTCCTTGTCGAGGATGTCGCGTTTGGCGGCAACGGCGTCGCGCGGCGGGATGGCAAGGCGGTCTTCGTCCCGTTCACGATTGACGGCGAACGCGTCACCGCCCGCGTTGTGCGCGAGAAAAAGAATTTCGCCGTCGCGGAATTGCAGGCGGTCATCGATCCCTCGCCGCACCGGGTCAAGCCGCGGTGCAAATTTTTCCAAAAATGCGGAGGCTGCAGCTACCAGCACATCGCCTACGAGCGCCAGCTTGAAATTAAAAGCCGGCAGGTCGAGCAAACGCTGCGGCGTGTGGGCAAGCTGGCTGAACCGCCAATGCAGCCCATCATTCCATCGCCCGCGGAATACGGCTATCGCAACCGAATCCGCATGCACATCGAGGATGGCGTCGTCGGTTTCTACGCGCACGGCAGCCACCGGCTCATCGATATCGACTCGTGCCCCATCGCATCGGCGGAGGTGAACGAAGCGCTTACGCGATTGCGTTCCCGTCCCGTTTACGACGGCGACTACACCGTCTCGGAAAACACGACGGGCAAATTTTTCGAGCAGGTGAACACCGCCGTCGCGCGCGAAATGCTCGCCCTCGTCGAGCGTCTCATGCTACGCGGGCAATCGCTGCTGGTCGACGCCTACTGCGGCGCCGGTTTTTTCGCGAAGCATCTTGCGCCGCGTTTTGAAAAAGTCATCGGCATCGAGGAAAACGAGATGGCCGTCGCCCACGCCCGCCAATCGGCGCAGCTGCACGAGAAATACCTGGCCGGCTCCGTTGAATTGCATCTCCCCGCCGCGTTCACCGGCGAGCAATTGGACCGCACCACGCTCATCCTCGACCCACCCGCCACCGGCATCACGCCGCGCGTATCCGATTTTATCCTCGCAGCGCAGCCCGCGGAAATCATTTATGTCTCCTGCAACCCCGCCACTCTCGCGCGCGATCTCGCGCTGCTTTGCCGCTCTTACCGGTTGCTTTCCGTGACACCGCTTGACATGTTCCCGCAGACCGCCGAAATCGAGGTGGTCGCCCATCTTCGCAAATAAAATTTGTCCCAATGAAATACCGTCGATTTGGAAAAACCGAACTCAACATGCCCGTCTTCTCCTGCGGCGGGATGCGCTACCAGCACAAGTGGGAGGATGTCCCGATGGACCAGATTCCCGCCGATGGCCAGGCGAACCTCGAGAAGACCATCCTCCGCGCGCTCGAACTCGGCATCAACCACATCGAGACCGCCCGCGGCTACGGCTCCTCCGAGATGCAACTCGGCCGCATCCTGCCGACGCTTCCGCGCGAAAAGATGATCATCCAGACGAAAGTCGCTCCCACGGAAAACCCGGACGATTTTTTGAAGACGTTCGACAAGTCGATGGACTACCTCAAGCTCGACCATGTGGACCTGCTTTCGCTCCACGGGATCAACAACGCCGAGGTGCTCGACTGGTCCACGCGCAAGAACGGCTGCATCGCCGCTGCGCGAAAAATCCAGGCGTCGGGCCGCGCAAAATTCATCGGCTTCTCCACGCACGCCTCGGAGCAAATCATTACGCAGGCAATCGAGACCGATGAGTTCGATTACGTCAACCTCCACTGGTATTTCGTAAACGACTTCAACTGGCCCTCCGTCCTCGCCGCCACGAAGCGGGACATGGGGGTCTTCATCATCAGCCCGAACGACAAGGGCGGCATGCTTTACCAAGCCCCACCGAAACTGAAAAAACTCTGCGAGCCCCTCTCGCCGATGATCTTCAACGACCTCTACTGCCTCGCGCGTCCCGAGGTCCACACGCTCAGCGTTGGCGCGTCACGCCCCACCGATTTCGACGAGCACATCGCCGCACTCGAATACTATGACCGCGCCGCCGAGGTCATGGCGCCGGTTGAAAAACGCCTGCGAGCCGAGATGGAATCCGTGCTCGGCGCCGATTGGTGCCGCGGCTGGTGGAACGGCATCCCCGAGCACACCGAGCTGCCGGGCGACATCAACCTCCTCGAAATCCTGCGCCTCTGGTCATTCGCAAAATCGCTCGACCTCGTGGAATTCGGAAAGATGCGCTACAATCTCTTGGGCAACGCCGGTCACTGGTTCCCCGGCAAAAACGCCGCGAGCTTCGACGCCGATACGATCTGCAAGTCGATCCCGAAAAATGCATTCGCAGAGCGCGTGCCGGGTATTCTGGCCGAAGCGCACGCGATGCTCCAGGGCGAGCAGCAAAAGCGCCTCAGCGAAAGCGACTGATCAACCAACAAATTCTTTTGCCACGAGCGTGGCATTATGCCCGCCAAAGCCGAAGGAGTTGTTCACGGCCACGCGGATCTTCGCCTCGCGCGCCTTGTGCGGCACGTAATCGAGGTCGCACTCGGGGTCGGGGGTGTCGAGATTGATCGTCGGCGGGATGATGCCCTCGCGCATCGCCATCACGCAGATCGCGAGTTCCACGCTGCCGGCGGCGCCGAGCATGTGGCCGGTCATCGATTTCGTTGAGCTGACGATAAGGCCGTTTTTGGCGCGCTCACCGAAGAGGGTCTTGATCGCCTTGGTCTCGCAAATGTCGCCGAGGCCGGTCGAAGTGCCGTGGGCGTTCACGTAATCCACCTCGCCGGGATTGATGCCCGCGCGGTCGAGCGCCATCTTCATGCAGCGCACTGCGCCCTCGCCGCCGGGGGGAGGGGAGGTCATGTGGTACGCGTCGGCCGAGAGACCGTACCCGGCCAGTTCGCAATAAATCTTCGCGCCGCGTTTGCGGGCATGTTCGAGTTCCTCGAGCACCACGACCCCGGCGCCTTCGCTCATCACAAAGCCGTCGCGGTCCTTGTCAAAAGGCCGCGAGGCGCGGGTCGGCTCGTCGTTGCGAGTGCTGAGCGCCTTCATCGCGGCAAACCCGCCGATTCCGAGGGGAATCACCGCGGCTTCCGAGCCGCCCGCAAGAAAGGCATCGGCCTCGTTCAAGCGGATCATGCGCCAGGCTTCGCCCACGGCGTGGCAGGCGGTCGCGCACGCGGAGACGGTGGCAAAATTCGGCCCTTGCAGCCCGAATTCCATCGAGACGAGGCCGCTGGCCATATTGTTGATCATCATCGGAATCATGAAGGGGGAGACGCGCGAGGGCCCCTTGTTCATGAGGATGGTATGCTGGTCTTCGAGAGTCTTGAGTCCGCCGATGCCGCTGCCGATCACCACGCCAAACCGCGTGAGGTCCGCGATCTTGTCGGGCTCCACTTCGGCATCCGCCACCGCCATTTTCGCGGCGGCCATGGCGAGTTGGGTGTAGCGGTCCGTGCGGCGGACATCCTTCGGGTTTTTGAAAAAATCGGCGGCCTTGAATCCCTTCACCTCGCCGCCGATGCGGCAGTCGTATTCCGTGGCATCGAAGCCGGTGATCGGGCCGATGCCGCTCACGCCATTTTTAACATTGTTCCAAAACGTATTCAGGTCGTTGCCGCAGGGGCCGAGGATACCCATCCCTGTGACAACAACTCTTCTCTCACTGGTCATAAGGTTTCAACACAGCCTGAAATCGGGGCGGATGCAACCGGAAATTTCATTCCCCTGAAATTTCACGCCCCGGCCCACGGCGCAAGTCAAAGCGAGACAACTCATTTCCGTGACAACAAAAAGGCCGGAGGTCTGTTAAAACCCCCGACCTTTTTGAGATCGTAGCGACCGTTACTGCGGCACGGTTTCGGTTGTCGTAGTCTGCTGCTCCACCGGCCTTTGCACCGTGGTCTCCTCGGTGGTCGTGGTTGTGGTGGAGGTTGGCCGGTCACCCGCGCATCCGCTGAGATAGAACAGATTCAAAGCGGCTGCGGCGATTAGCATGATTTTTTTCATATTCATTTTTTGAATTGGGGGACGCTCTACTACCGTTCCTCGGTGGTTGTGGTGGTGGTTTTCTTGTGCTCGATCACGGCGCCGGGGGCTTGTCTCACGATGACCCTGCGGGCGATCATTTGGTCGCCTTGTTTTTCGTAGAAGACCGTCACGGGCATGCCCGACTTCACGGTCTCGATGGAAACGGGGTTGCCGTTTTCATCCACGTAGGTGGTGGTCTTGGTATAGTGGTAACGGAGCGGCTCCGCGCCCCCCTCGGTCTTCACGACGATCTCCTGCGGATCAAACGAGCTGATCGTGCCGGCTGTCTGCGTGGTGGTGGTTTCCGCCACTTCCGGGGTGGTAGTCACGGCCTTTCTTACGACCACTTTCGTGGCGACCATCCCGTCGCCTTCGCGGTCATAATAAACGGTGACCGGCAATCCGGATTTGATGGTTTCGATAGAGACCGGGTTGCCGTTCTCGTCCACATACACGGTTTTTTTCGTGTATTGGTAGCGGACCGGCTCGGTCGAGGTTTCGGATTTGATCACGATGGCATTCGGATCAAACGTGGTGATGGTTCCGGCGCTGCTGGTGGTCGTCGTGGTTTCCACGGCCTGCCCGAAAGTGAAGGGCGAGAGTGCCAGGACCACGCCGGCCACGATGCCGGGAATTGTGTATTTCATCAGGGTGTTTTTCATGGTGTTGGTGTATGGTTGTGGCGTTCGCCTCCCGCATGAAACGATGCGCCTTGTGTCTAACCCTGATTCGTATCCGTTAAAAACAGCGGTTGTATATTTTCAACCGAACGGACCCATTCGGCCGGCCGCTACCTGATGCTGTGACTAACTGCTGGCCTTCACTTCCACGATGTCGTGCGGGGCGGATTCGCGCTGGCCGGCGGGGGTGACGCGGATGAAGCGCGCTTTTTGCCGCAATTGCTCGAGGTTCGCAGCGCCGAGATAGCCGAGGCCGGATTGCACGCCGCCCACGAGTTGCGTGAGGACGGTGTCAAGTGAGGCGGAGACTTCCTTGAGCGCCTCGATGCCCTCGGCGGCGACCTTGCGCGTGTTATCGCGCGTGTGGCCGTAGCGAGCGGCTGAGCCAGCCTTCATCGCGGCGAGGCTGCCCATACCGCGGTATTGTTTGTAAAGCTTGCCGTTGATCTCGATGATGTCGCCGGGCGCCTCGGTGCAGCCCGCGAGCAGGCTGCCGCAGATGACCGCGTGCGAAAGCGTAAGGGCCTTGACGATATCGCCCGATTTCGTGATGCCGCCGTCCGCGAGGATGCGCACCCCTTTTGCCGCGGCGGCGCGCGAGGCGGCGTAGAGCGCTGTGAGCTGCGGGATGCCGACGCCGGCGACGATGCGCGTGGTGCAGATCGAGCCCGGCCCCTGGCCGATCTTGATGATGTCCGCGCCGCAATCGGCGAGAAACTCCACGCCCTCGGCGCTGGTGACATTGCCCGCGATGATCGGCAGTTTCGGGAAGGCGGAGCGGATGAGTTTCACCGTCTCGCCGACGCCGCGGCTGAAGCCGTGCGCGGTGGAAACCGCCACCACGTCGAGCCCGCGCTCGACGAGCCCGCCCACATGGTTTGCGATCGCGTCCTTGTCGAGTTCGCCCGTCGAACTGCGCGTGGCGGAGACCGCCGCGCCGCACAAGAGGCGGAAATTTTCATCGCGCGCCGGCTTGGATTGCGCGCTCTTTTCCTGCGTGATGCGCTCGATGTCGCTGATCGTGAAAAGGCCCCGGAGCCGGTCCTCGCTGTCCACCACGAGCAGCTTGTGGATGCCGATGTGCTCGTTGAAAAACCGGTCGGCGCGCGCGATGGCATCGGAACCAAGCTCATTCTCGTTGATGGTTTGCAGGGCGGGGCGCGGCGTCATCGCCTCGGTCACGCTGCGCGCGGCATAGCGCGGGCGCACGGCGTGGCCGGCGAGCAGGCCGAGCAGCTTGTTTTTCTCGTCCACCACCGGGAAGGTGCGGAACGCGTATCCCTTTTGTTCAACAAGCGAAAGCACATCGCCGATGGATTGCGAGGGCGAGATTTTGATTGGCTCCTGGATGAGCCCGTGGATGTGGTTTTTCACGCGGCTGACCTCGGAGAGCTGCTGGCGCTCCGGCATGTTGTAATGGATCAGGCCCAGCCCGCCATTGAGCGCCATCGCAATGGCCATGCGCGACTCGGTCACGGTGTCCATGTCCGCCGAGA
>DASZPK010000118.1:0-6417 GCA_035550335.1 Chthoniobacteraceae bacterium
CAACATCGCAATCCTGCGTGACAACGAGTTCCGATTTCCCCTCGGCACACACGAGCCCAAACGCCGCCCATGCATTGAATCCCTTGCCACGCGCCGCGGTCGCAACATCCGGGAGCATCCCGTGGACCGCGCCGAGACCCGGCCCATCATTCCACAAAATGCGATGCGGCTGCGGCAGCGCGGAAAAGTATCTTTTCGCATCCCGGAAACCGCCTTCATCCATGCCGTTCATGCTCACGATGATTTCGCGGAGAAATTTCGCCTGCGCCAATTCGCCGACGACATGCGCGAGCGCAGGCTGCCCGAGTTCATGGAAATGGCACGGCAGCACGAGCGTGATCGGTTTCGTTTCCGCAAGCGCGGCGAGTTCCGCTTCGATGGATGCGGCATTCGAATCCGTGAGCCGCTGGAGCGTGCAGATCAGCCCGTGCTGATGGAAGTCGCTCATTGCGGGCTGCCGGACTCGTGCTGCGGCGGCGTTTGCTCATCGCGCTCCTCGTCATCCTCGTCCTCCTCGATCTCGCGCCGCCACTGCCGGGAAATGAAAGGCCGCACAAACCCGTAGATGAGATAGGCGATGAACACAATCGCGGGCAGCCATTCGTAAAACACAAAAGTGGCCCCCAATACGAGAATGATGACGATGAATTGCGGGATGGAGCGCCGGGTGCGCCAGTTGATCGACTTGAAGCTCGGATACTTGAACCCGCTGAACATCATGAACGAAAGGAAAATCATCAGCGGCGGCAGCACCCATTTCCAATTGCCCAGCCCGAGCACATGCCCACCCTGCCACCAGAGGATGAACATCGTGAGCGACGCGATCATCCCTGCGGCAGCGGGTATCGGGAAGCCCTTGAACTCCTTGTTTGCCGAGGCCGAATCTGCCGCGGCAAGACAGTTGAAACGTGCGAGCCTCAGCGCTCCGCACACGAGGTAGATCGAAGCCACAATCCAGCCCGCGCGCGGGAACTCATGCAGCACGATGCGGTAGACCATTAACGCCGGCGCGACGCCGAACGAGACGATGTCCGCGATCGAATCGAATTCGCGCCCAAAATCGCTCTCATGTCCCCCCAGCCGCGCCAGCCGCCCGTCGAGCAGGTCCCAAAAGCATGCAATCAGAATGCAAATGATTGCCGCATGAAAATTATGCAGGCCGGCATCGGGCTCGGTGGAAGTGGTTTGCTGAAGCGCCCCCTCGAGAATCTTGAGGATCGCCGCGAACCCGAAGCAAAGGTTCAGCGCCGTCGCCAGGTTTGGCAGCAGGTAGATTTTCGGGTTGCCGTCTTCGCTCATGCGCGTGCTTTGGTGTCGGATCGGTGGCTGCGGTCAGTTGGATGATAATACGGCGATCACCGTTGCGCCACCACGAACACGGTCCCCCACCTTGACCATGACGGTGCTGTTTAATGGAAGATAAACTTCCGTTCGCGAACCGAAACGGATCATCCCGAAGCGCTCCCCTTTTCGCACCGTGTCGCCGACCTTCGACCAATCGACAATCCGGCGCGCGATCGCCCCGGTGATCTGCCGCACCACAAGCGTGGCGCGCGAGCCTTGGAACGCCCAGGTGCGGGACTCATTGCGCGTGGACGCCTCGGGGCTGCGCGCATCGAAGAAATCCCCCTCGGTCAGCTTGCTGTAGGTGATCTTCCCCTCGATGGGAGCGCGGTTCGTGTGGACATCGAAGACGGAAAGAAAAATCCCGACGCGCTGCGTTTTGGCCTTCAGCACCTCGGTTTCATCGACCTGCCCGATATCCGCCACCACGCCATCCGCCGCGGCAACGACCGCGTTCGGATCCGCGGGAACCTGCCGGTCGGGGTCGCGAAAAAAGCAGAGCACGCAAAAGATGACGAGCAACCCGAAAAGCCCCAGCCATGGGAACAGGAAATACAGATTCGCTGTCAGAAGCAGGACGATCCCCAGGATCCAGCGGGCTTCATATAAAGTTTGAAAACGCATAGAGCCCGCAAGATAGACGCGCCCGGCACACGGGTAAAGTCTGCTGTTGCCCCCTATCGTTCTTGATTTTCGAAGGCCCGCGGTGCAAGACTGCGCGGTGATGCAATCCAAGGGCCACGAATCAATCTCCGGCGATGCGCCCGGCGGCCGGCAAAAAATTTTCGGGGTTTTGCTATTTGGCGGGTTCGTTTTCATCCTCCTCGGCCTCGTGGGGCTGGAACATGTGTATTCGCAACTGAAGTCCGAGCAGAGCCGGTTGAAATTGGCGCTGGATGGCAAAAGCAGGGACATGGAATTGCAGAAGGAAAATGACCTGCGGCAGGTGGCCTCCCTGGAAAATAGTTTTGAAAACACGCGCGACAAGACGCAGTCCTTCGGCACATCGGCGTCCGATTTGCTGAAATATCATCCGCCGGTCTCCGGCACTTCGGCCCCGAAAGCCACGCCCGCGCTCATCACGTTCGAGACCAGCCTTTCATCCCCCTCCCCCGCAGCCTCCCAGTCCGGAAAAACCTGGAGCCTTGGAGACGCCCAGCAGAAAAAAATCGTGGAGCAACTCCGCAAGCACCCGGGCAGGACCATCACCATCTGCACCGCGCAGACCGATCCAAAATCGGCCGCATTCGCCGCAGGCCTGAAGCATTCGTTTGAGCAGGCCGGGTGGAGCGTCGAAAAACAGGCCGCGTATCCGAACCCGCCCGCGGGATTGAGCATCGCCTCGGGCACCTTCCCCTGGCCGGAAACCCTGGCCGACACGGCGGAAGCCTTGATCGCGGCCGGGCTCCACGTCACGCCGCAAATCGATTCCAAGATTGCAGGCGACAAGGTGGTTCTGATCATCGGCTCGCCGGAGTAAATTGCAGGCAACCGGCGTGAATAAAGCCGCATCAACACCAGTCCAACAAGTGTGAGCACGCTAAGAAAATATGCTGTAGCCCTTCTGGCGGCAGCCGGCATTTGGCTGCTTTCGGCGCCTGCCTCGTTCGCGGGCGGCCCCTTCCACCCGGCCCCGGCGCGGCAATACCGTCCCTATTATCCGCGGCACTATTCGTTTTATTCGCCGAGTTGGTATTACTACCACAGGCCGCATTATTACTACGGCTCCCCCGCGCGCCGGCGCGGCGACTAACTGCCTGGAAGATGTTCCTGCAGAATGCGGTCGATACTCCCGACCGCTTGGGTGGCAGGTTTGTAAATCGCGTGGGTGAAAGCGCGGTCGTCGATCGCGGATTCCGGGGCGAGGTTATTAAGGATCTTGCAACCTCCCAATTGGGCCGCCATCTGCGCCACCGGGAGCACGACGCCGCTCGTGCCGATCACCAGGAATACATCGCGCGCCGTCATCGCCGATAACTCGCCCCACATTATTTCATACATCGGCGCCATCTCCCCAAAGAAAACGATGTTCGGCCGCACGCCTTTGATGGAAGGGCAGTTCGCGCAGCTCGCGCCCGTTTTCCACGCCTCATAGCCGATGCTCCAAATGTGGCCGCAATCCACGCATTGCATTTCCGGCAGGAATCCGTGGAGATGCACCACCTCCCCGCAACCCGCGCGCTCGAGCAGGTCGTCCACGTTCTGGGTGAGGATCACGGTATCGTAGCGCCGCTGCCACTCCGCGATCATCCGGTGCGCGGCGTTGGGCTCCGCCGTGCCGAGTTGCGTGCGGCGGTCATTGTAAAATTTTTGCACGAGCTCGTGATTTTTCCGCCACGTCGCGCCGTTGCAGACCTCATCGATGGAATGATTTTCCCACAGCCCGTTGCTGTCGCGGAACGTGCGCAGGCCGCTCTCCGCGCTAAGACCTGCCCCGGTCAATATGATCAATCTGCCCATGCGATGGGATTAATGAACTTTCGCCGTGCTTTTCTGTCAATTTAATGGTGAGTTGCTTTGCGCCGTCCGTCGGGGAAGACTATATTCCCCCAGGGACCTTTCGGAAGTTCCATGCGTATTCTGATCGCCAATATCATGCTTAAGGAACGGACCGGCACCGAAATGGCCACCCGCGACCTCGCATTGGGCTTCAAAAAAGCAGGCCATGAGGCAATCGTATACAGCCCCGAGCTGGGCGAGATCGCGGAGGAAATCGCCCGCGCGGGAATCATGGTGACCGATAATCTCGAAAAGCTCGATCGCGTCCCGGATGTCATCCAGGGCCACCATCACGCGGAAACCGTGGACGCGCTCCTGCGGTTCCCGAAGACCCCGGCGGTCTTCGTGGTGCATGACCCGGCCGCCTGGCATAGCGCGCCGCCGGCAACGCCGCAGATCCGCCGCCATGTGGCGGTGGATTGCAATTGCCACGCGCGCCTCGTGGAGCAATGCGGCGTGCCGGGGGAAATGGTCCGCATCATTTACAACGGGTTCGACCCGGAACGCTTTCCCAGGCGACAACAACCGTTACACACGATTTCGAGGGCCCTGGTGTTCAGCAACTACGCGCAACCCGGCGGGTTTGTGGAAAGCATCCGCGAGGCCTGCGCGGAGTTGGACATCTCCCTCGATATTGTCGGGTCCGGGATGAACACCACCCATCCCGATCCCGGGGAGATCCTCCACCGGTACGACCTCGTCTTCGGCATCGGGCGTTGCGCCGTGGAAGCTTCGGCAACCGGGGCGGCTGTCATCACATGCGGTTCGCCGGGGCTCGGGCCGTTCACCAACCTCGACAACCTGTACAAACTTTTCGGGCGCGATTATCCCTACGTTCCGTTCACGAAGGAGCGCGTGATTGCCGAAATCAAAAAGATCAATCCCGCGGAAGCCTCCGCCCTTACCGATCACATCAGGGAAACACGGCGTCTCCCGGCGATTGTGAACATGTACCTGGCGCTGCACGCCGGGGTTGCCGCCGAGGCGGTGCCCAAGGCGGCATCGAAGCTCGGCAAACAACTTCTCGCAACCGCCCGGCGCCTCAAAAAGGAATCCGGCCCGCAACAGCAGCCGGAAATCGGGCCCGGCCTGAATTTCCTGCAACGCATCTCGCCAAAACTGGCGGTGCGTATCCTCGATGCGCCCGCGACCGTCACGGGGACTTTCACAGCGGACGTGGAACTGGAAAATTCCAGCGCGGATATTTTCGGTCCTGGCCAGTCGCACCCCGTGAACATCTCATACCGATGGGTTTCCCCGGAGGGGAGGATCGTCGTGTTCGAGGGACGCCGGACGCCGCTGCAGGCCCCGCTCAAGGAGGGCGAAAAACAGCATTATCGCATCCGGGTCGATGCGCCGTGGCAATGCGGAAAATATCGCCTGCGCGTGACTCTTGTCCAGGAGCAGGTGGCCTGGCTCGATGCATTGAACCCGCCGGTGGCGGCCGAGACCGAAGTCGTGGTCAACAAGCCGGCGGCGGCTTGAAACTACGTGGACCGCGCAACAGCCTGCCGCTGGCGCCCGAGGAACCAACGCGTGATCCATGCCGGGTGCGCCGTTGAGAGGCCAAGCGACATTAAAATATGGGTCGTTGAGGCGAACCGGAAAAGCGCGTCCCAGCCCACGCCGGGAATGCGGAGAGGGTGCACGAAGCTGCGCGGCGAGAACACAAACGCGATCAATACGGCTGCGATGTTCAACCCGATGTAGCGGCCCGTTTCCCCGGATTTCTGCCGCGCCATTTTCTGCAGCGGATACACTCCCCAGAAAATGCAATGATAGAGGACCACATGGTAAACGTTAATCCGGTAGTAAAACGAGACGGCAAGCAGCACGATGCCCACGATCTCGAAGACGCAGCAATCGACCCACTGCGAAGGGGCCAGCATTTTGCCCACGCGCGCGAGCGCAAACAAAAACACACCGCACGCGACCGCCACACCCACAAAAAGAAAAGCATGGTTCATGAACTGCAATTCGGGGTAGCTCCGCACCGTGGCGAAATAGAGCATGAGGTTCAAAATGATGCTGGCGGTGCGAAGCCCGGCGTTCTCGGGACCCTCGCGCAATTTCAGGCTGCGGTTGAGGAGATAAACTTCGTTAAACACATGGTGGAACCCGAACAGGATGATCAGCGGGAACCCGTACCAAAAGAGCGCGACGCCGCACACAAGCAGCGCCGCGAAAAGCGCGCCGGAAAACGGCTGGCTGCAAACCTGCGCGATCTGCTTTTTGGAATAAAACACCGATAGCGCATAATGCGCCAGCCCCACGCTGGTCACGAGCGCGAGCCATGAGCTCTGCTTCGGGACCAGCCACGCGCCCGCCACCACTGCCAGCACGCTTGCCACTCTCTCGGCGGAATGGAGCGAGACATATCTCATGGCGCGCCTCCCTCGTCAGGCGAGTTTGCGTCCCGCCAGCCGCTCGAGAACGCGCAGCGGGGAGGTTTCGGGATTCATCATGCCCCGCACCGGCAGCAGGTAGGTCTGCTCGAATTGATGCTGGCCCGCCATCGCCGCATGCGACACCTGGTCGCTGAACACCACCCACGTGCTCCCGGCCGGGAACGGC
>DASZPK010000119.1:0-7016 GCA_035550335.1 Chthoniobacteraceae bacterium
ACGGCGGTTGCGTTTGTCGTCGAGGTGGAGATGACGATGCGCGACTGCGACTCGTTGAAGAGAAGCTGGTCGGCGCGCAGGCCGGTATTGCCAAAATCAATCTGCGCCCCAATCGTTTCACCGCCCGACATGCACGATTCCGCGAGAGTCACCGCGAGGCCGCCTTCGCTGCAATCGTGCGCGCTCTTCACGAGGCGCGATTTGATGAGCGAGAGAAGCGCCTCCTGCACGGCCTGCTCCTTCGCGAAATCGAGCTTCGGCACCGCGCCGGTCTTTTTGCCGTGGACGACTTTCAGGAAATGCGACGCGCCGAGTTCGTCGCCGAACCCGCCAATGAGAATAATTGCATCGCCCGCCTTCGCAAAGTGAGAGCGCGTGATGTGCTTTTCGTCTTCGACGAGGCCCACCATGCCGACCGTCGGCGTCGGGTCGATCGCGCCCGCGGGGCTTTGGTTGTAAAGCGAGACATTGCCGCCGGTGACCGGCGTATTGAACGCGCGGCACGCCTCTGCGAGGCCGTCGACACATTCCACGAGTTGCCAGAAATTTTCCGGGTTGTGCGGGTTGCCGAAATTGAGGTTGTCGGTCACCGCGATGGGCTTTGCGCCTGCACAGGTGAGATTGCGCGCCGCCTCGGCGACCGCGATCCGCGCGCCTTCGCGGGGATCGAGCGAGCAGTAGAGCGCGTTGCAATCGCTCGTGGCCGCGACAATCTTGTTTGCCTCGCGGATGAAAAAGACCGCGGCGTCCGAGCCGGGGAGCACGCACGTGCCCGCGCGCACCATGTGATCGTATTGGCGGTAGACCCAATTCTTCGACGCAATGCTGGGGTGGGCGAGAAGCTGGAGCAGCGCCTTGCGGTTATCGACCTGCGGCAACGCGGCGAGATCGAGCGGGGCGGGGGAGGGACGCGGTTTCGTATCACGCGAATACACCGGCGCGTCGTCGGCAAGCTTGCTCGCGGGGATTTCCGAGACCGTCGCCCCTTCGTTGCGGACGCGCATCATGCCGTCGTCCTTCACCTCGCCAACTTCGGCATAAGGCAGGTCCCATTTTTCAAAAATATTGCGCACGGTCTGCTCGTGGCCCTTCTTCACGATGATGAGCATGCGCTCCTGCGATTCGCTCAGCATGATTTCGTAGGGAGTCATCCCGGTCTCGCGCTTCGGCACTTTCGCAAGGTCAATTTCAACGCCGGTGCCGCCGCGGCTTGCGGTCTCGCATGTGGAGCAGGTGAGGCCCGCCGCGCCCATGTCCTGGATGCCGGCCACGGCATCGGTCGCAAGCAATTCGAGGCAGGCTTCGAGCAACAATTTTTCGCGGAACGGATCGCCTACCTGCACGGCCGGCCGGTCTTCCTTCGATTCCTCGGTGAGATCGCGCGATGCGAATGCCGCACCCGCCAGGCCATCGCGCCCTGTCTCCGCGCCGACGTAAAACACAGGGTTGCCCACGCCCTTCGCCGCGCCGCGCGCGATTTGCTCGTGGCGAAGCACGCCAAGGCAAAAGACGTTTACGAGCGGATTGCCGTTGTAGCTCTCGTCGAAATAAATCTCGCCGCCGATGGTCGGGATGCCGATGCAGTTGCCGTAGTGCGCGATTCCGCTCACGACTCCCGCGAACAACCTGCGGTTGGTTTTCTCCGCCGCGCCGCCGCCGTGGATCGGGCCGAAGCGCAGCGAGTTGAGCGAGAACACCGGGCGCGCACCCATCGTGAAAATATCGCGGATGATTCCGCCTACGCCCGTGGCCGCTCCCTGGAACGGCTCGACCGCGCTCGGGTGATTGTGGCTCTCCATCTTGAACGCCACCGCCCAGCCGTCGCCAATATCGATCACCCCCGCGTTCTCCTCGCCCGCCTTCACGAGCACGCTTGGGCCTGTCGTCGGGAATTTTTTTAGCTGGAGGCGCGTATTCTTATACGAGCAATGCTCACTCCACATGACCGAAAAGATGCCGAGCTCCGTGAAATTCGGCTCGCGCCCCAGGATGCCCTTGATGCGCTCGTATTCCTCGGGCGTGACGCCGTGGTCGGCGATGACTTCGGGGGTGATGGTGGGTTCGTGCGTCGTCATTTGTCCGATTTGATGAATCCCGCGCTCACGAGCACCGATTCAAAAATGAATTTGCCGTCCTCGCTGCCAAGCCGCGCGTCGCTCGCCCGCTCGGGGTGGGGCATGAGGCCGAAAACGTTGCCGCGCTCGTTGACGATGCCAGCGATGTTTTCCGTGGAGCCGTTCGGATTCGCAGCGTCGTTCACCGCGCCATCCTTGTCGACATAACGGAGGAGGATGCGCTTCGAGCGGTTCAATTCCGCGAGCGTCTCCGGGTCCGCAATGTAATTTCCCTCGCCGTGGGCGATGGGGATGCGCAGCGACTGGCCGGTCAACGCGGCGTTCGTAAAATCCGTGCGGCAATTCTCCACGCGCACATTCACATGCTCGCAAACGAAATGGAGCGAGCGGTTGCGCACGAGCGCGCCGGGCAGCAAATGCGCCTCGCACAAAATCTGGAAGCCGTTGCAAATGCCGAGCACATGCTTGCCCTTTTCCGCCTCTCGCACGACCGATTTCATCACCGGCGAGAAGCGCGCGATCGCGCCGCACCGCAAATAATCGCCATACGAGAACCCGCCCGGCAGCACGATCAGGTCGAACGCCTCGACCGATTCCTCCTTGTGCCAGACGTAATGCGTCTCGACCTTGAAAACATCGTTTAACGTATAAAAGCAGTCCTGGTCGCAATTGGAACCGGGGAAGCGGATGATGGCGGCTTTCATCAAGGGGAAGTAAAGATGCGGTCAGGCCTCGATGCTCAACTGGTAATCCTCAATCACGGGATTCGACAGCAGATCGCGGCAAAGCTCGTGGAGTTTCTCCTGGTCGGAGGCGCCACCGCCTTCCTCGAGGTCGATTTCGAGGAATTTCCCGATGCGCACATTCTTGACCTGCGGCATGCCGTGGTGGTGGATGGCATCCCGCACGGCTACTCCCTGCGGATCGAGGACGCTCTGTTTTGGCATGACGGTGACCTTTACTTTCATGCACCGAACATGCGAGAGCGTGCGCGAAAGTTCAAGAGTTTTGCCGCGAAAATCGCGAAAATCGAAATGCCATGGCGATTTTTTTGCGCTATCCCCGGAAAAAACTCCTGCGTTCCGAGGACTTGGCTATTGCAAAGCCTGACTTTTCGAGGCTATCTTGGGCGGATGTTCCATCGCAGCCACATACTGTCTGCCGCGGTCGCCACGGCTTTTCTCTGCGCCACGGCGGTCGGCGACCAGCAATTGAGCAAGGAAGATCTCGCGAAGGTCGTCAAGACCGACGCCGTCACCGTCCCAACGCCGGGTGAAATCATGGCCGCCCTCAACAAGCAGGCGACCAAGCCCAACTGGCAGACCGAATACCGCAAGCCCATCCCGACCACTTTCGTCCCGCGCACCCAGATCGCGCTCAACCTCGGCGGTCTCATTGCCGACGGTTACATCGCCGTCGAGGCCGAGGACACCCAGCAGGTGAAGAATACCGGGCGCGACATCCTGGCACTCGCCAAGCACCTGAGCGTGAACCAGGACATCCTGGCCCGCATGGACAGCATCACCGAATTCGCCGAAAAGAACGAGTGGAACACCCTCAAGGAGGAACTCGAGGAAACCCAGAACGAGGTGAAGGACGCCCTCGAGGAGCGCAAGGACCAGGACTTGGTGATCCTCGTCACCATCGGCGGCTGGGTGCGCGGCACGCAAGTCGTGAGCTCATGGATCGCCGATAATTACACCCCCGAGGCCGCCAGACTCATCCGCCAGCCCGCGCTCGTGGCGTATCTCCGCTCCAAGCTCAACGATCTCTCCCCGAAGACGCGCAGCGACGATCCGTCATTGATAAAATCCCTCGACGACAAGCTCACCGATATCGAAAAACTCGTTTCCTTTCCAAAAGACACCGCGCCCACGCTGGACGACGTGAAAAAACTGCGCGACGCCGCCACCGCCCTCGAAACCGAAATCTCCACCAAACCCTAGCATGACCCGGTCCATCATCTTCGCACTTCTTCTCGCGCTGTCGCCGGCCCCGGTGATCCGCGCGGTCCCGGTTCCGGACGACGAAATCGCCGCCCACAAGGTCGCGCTCGATCTCGCCGGCGCTTTCTCCAACGACGGGTTCAAGCTCCGCGATGGCAACTGGTCGGGCCCCATCAAGCCCAAGGACAGCATGCTCATCCAGGTCAATCTCTACGCGGGAAATCAATACTGGTTCTGCGCCGGCGCGACCGACAAGGCCAAAAAAATGGCCGTGGCAGTCTTCGACGAAACCGGCCAGCCGGTGACGACTGATAACTACCAGGATGGCGCAAAGGCGGGAGCCGGTTTTTCCCCGACGGTGAGCGGCGCATACATCGTTCGCGTCCAGGAACTCGACGGCGCCCCGGCGAGCTTCTGCCTGCTGTACACTTACAAATAAGGGGCGGTTTTTAAATGGCCATTGAATCAACCAGGACAACGGAAAAAGAGGACGGTCCGAGAGTAAGGCAATTCTCAGTCTTCCTGAAAAACAAAGTCGGCGTCCTGCTCGACGTCGTAAAACTCCTGAACGAACATCATGTCGAGGTTCTCGCCGTGAATGTGCAGGACTCCGCCGAGTCCGCCATCGTGCGCCTCGTGGTGAGCGACCCCGACACCGTGCAGGAACTTTTCACCTCGAATGAAATACCCTTCTCCACCTGCGACCTTGTCGTCGTGGAATTGAAGGACGGCGCCGCCCAACTCGGCAAAGTCCTCACCGCGCTCCTCATGGCCGAGGTGAACATCCACGGCAGCAATTCCCTCCTCACGCACCCGCGCGGCAACACCGCGCTCGCCTTGCATGTCGAGGACACAGAATGCGCCTGCGCCGTGCTCCGCAGCCACGGCTTTCGTGTCCTGAGCCAGGGCGATATTTCGAGATAATCGAAAACTTACGGCGCGTTCCTCACCAGCACCTGCAGCGCAAGCCGGGTATCCCCCTGCATCACGTAAGTGATGGTCACCGCGTGCCCCACCGCCGCCTTCGCCCTTTGCGCCGGCGCGCCGGCGTCATCCACATAGGCGGTTTGTGCGTTGACCGCATACCCAGTCGGGTGAACATCCCCGGCCCCCTTGATGAATATCGCATCGGCAGCCAATTGCGTGATGTTGCCCGAAGCGGTTTTATGCACCGCGTCGGTGTCCTTGATGGTCAGCACTTTGTCCCCCTCAGGGTCCTGCCCTTGGGGTTGGTTCGACGGAGCTTGCGCGCGTCCGGGTTGCATCGCGATTGCCAGGAGCGCGATGGCCGCAAACGCAGAACGGATTGTTTTCAGTGTGAATCGATTCATAACTTGCCTCCAGTGGGCGGAGCAGCCGCCCATTCCAGAATCGAAAACGCATCACCAGCCGGATTGGTTTTCCGCCGCTAAGCCAGCACACCCAGTCCCGCCAGCTTTGCTGAAAAATCACCGTGCCGGCTGAAATCGTAATGAATCGTCTCGAAGCCGAGCGCCCGCGCGGCGGCGATGTTCGGTTGCAGGTCATCGATGAACAGCGTCTCGCCCGCCGCCACGCCGAATTGCTCCAGCGCCATTTCAAAAATCCGTCGGTCGGGCTTGAAGCATTTCGCCCGGTACGAATAGACCCCGTCCTTGAAAAGCGCAAACAGCGCCGGGTATTTCGTGAACACATATTCGATGTGCAGGTCGCTCGTGTTTGACAGCAGATACAGCGGATACCGCGCGTGCAGCGCCCGCACCGAGTCCAGCATCGCGTGGTTCTCCGCGAAAATATCCTCCCACGCCGCCACGAATTCCGCCTCGGTGCCCTCGTAATGCAGCACCCCGCGCATCCGCTCCAGGAATTCCGCCCGGCCAATCGCCCCCGATTCGTAGTCAAATTTCACCGGTTCCATCGCCTGCATGAGCGAATCGACGTCCGATTTTTCCTTCAGCTTCCGCAGCGCAACCGTGAAATCGAATGGCAGCAGCACGTTGCCGATGTCGAAGATGATGGCCTTGATCATTCCCGCGCCTTCAAATCGAGCAGGAACCGCGCGATCACCAGGGCGGCATCCGGCTTGCTCAGCCGCGCGATGTTGCGCTCCCACTCCCGCCAGAGCGCCGCCCCGTCCGCAAACGCCTCGCCCGTCTTTTTCGCAATTTCCTCCGCCGTTTCCGTGAGCGCGCCGCAGCCGTGCCCGAGCAGCAGCCGCGCGTTGCCCTCCTCCTGGCCGGGCACGATCTGCATGATGAGCATCGGCGTCTTTGCGGCGATCGCTTCCTGCACGGTCGCGCCGCCCGCCTTGCTCACGAGCAGGTGGCTCTCCATCAGCAGCCGCGGCATCTGGTCCGTCCACCCGTAAATCTCCACCGTCCTGCCGCATTCCTTCGCCACCCGCTCCACCGCCGCCCGCAACGCCTCGTCGCGCCCCACCGTCACCGTCAATTGGACGCCGGGCACGCCCAGCAGATGTTTGACAATGTTTGGCGCCTCCGTCTTTCCCGAGTTGATCATGTAAAGCACCCGCCGGTTCCCTTCGCCCGGCGGTTTCCGCACAGCCGCCTCCGTGAAAAAACGGTGCGTCACGGGGAAGCCAAGCGGCTTGAGCTTCGCCTCCTCCACCCCCGCGCCGCGCATCACCGCCGCCGTGTCCTCATTTGGCATGATGAAATAATCGCTCCCGCCCCGGTACCACACCGAGTTGATCGTGATCGAGTCCGTCACGATCGTCACCAGCGCGAATGGCCGCTTCCCGTCCGGGTAAATCCGGCGCACCAGGTAGCTGTATAACGGATACACCGACACCACCACATCCGGCTTCTCTGCTTCGAGCAATTGCGCCAGCCGGCCTTGCATTTTGCCCAGCAGCCCGAGCCCCGATTCGACCCCCGGCGTGTGGTCGATCCATTGGTAAACCCACTGCCAGAGGTGGGGGGTGCGGTTGATCATCCCGAGATACGCCTTCCGCGCAAAATCGTTCCGCGCCCCGTAGCACTCCGCGAAAAGGTCG
>DASZPK010000120.1:0-4663 GCA_035550335.1 Chthoniobacteraceae bacterium
CTGATCTTAAAGAGCTTCGCGGCGGTGGTGTTCGGGTTGCGGTCGGCGTTGAGGAGCAGCTTGTCGGCCTCGGCGAAATTCGGGACGATGTCGCGCAGGTGCGTGCCGACGGCGGCGACCAGTTGCTTTGCAAGCCACAGCTCCTCATTGGTCATGCGCCCCGAGGCGATGACGGCGATGCCCTGGCCGGCGAGCGCCTTGAGTTCCGATGCCGCGCGGTCGATGGCCTGCTTCCACGAGACGGGTTCGAGTTTGCCATCGTTGCGCACGAGGGGCTGGGTGAGGCGGTCGGGGCTGTTGAGGAAATGGAAATTGAGGCGGCCGTAATCGCACATCCAGAGGCCGTTGACGTCGTTGTTTTCGCGCGGGGTCTGGCGATAAACAACGTTTTCGCGGCTGCCGACGAGGGTGTTGCACCCGGTCGCGCAGCTCGTGCAGAAGCTCTTGGTTTCCTTGAGGAACCAGACGCGCATCTTGAAGCGGAAATCGGTCGAGGTGAGCGCGCCGACGGGGCAGATGTCGACGGTGTTGAGCGAGTAATTGCTATCGAGTTTTTTGCCGGGATGCACCGCGATGGTGCTGTGGCTGCCGCGGTCGACGAAGCCGAGCACGTCGTCGTGCGCGACTTCCTTCATGAAACGGATGCAGCGCGAGCAGAGCACGCAGCGCTCAGCGTCGAGCGTGACGCGCGGGCCGACCTCGACGTTCTTCGGTTTCTTGACCTTGTGCTCGAGAAAACGCGAATTGCCGTTGCCGTATTCGACGGAGAACTCCTGCAACTGGCATTCGCCGGCCTGATCGCAGATCGGGCAATCGAGGGGGTGGTTGATGAGCAGAAATTCCATCACGCCCTTGCGGCAATCCTGCACCATCGGTGAATTCGTGCGCACACCCATGCCTTCGGCGACATCCTGCGCGCAGGAAATCTGCGGGCGGGGAATCCATGCGATCTCCGGTTTGCCATCGGCGCCGATCACCGGCTTGCGGTCGGGGCCCATTTTCGGCATGCCCATTTCGATAAGGCACATGCGGCAGTTGCCGGGCGAGCTAAGCTTCGGGTGATAACAATAGTGCGGGACGTGCTTGCCGCTCTGGAAACAGGCTTCGATGAGGCGCGTCCCCTTGGGGAATTGCTTCCATTCGCCGTCGACCTGGACATTGACCATTTCGACCGCTTTCTCGACTGGCTTAGCTGGGGCTTCTGCGCTCATTTATTTTGGGAAATCAGTTCCTCCGGGACGTATTCCGGCGGGGTGGGCGGGGGGAGTTGCTTCGTCGCGTGCTCGGCGAACTCGTCGCGGAATTTTTCCACGAAACTTTGCGTGGGCCACGCGCATGCCTCGCCGAACGCGCAGATCGTGCGGCCCGCGATGTTGTCGGCCACGGTTTTCAAGACCTGCGGGTCGCGCTCCACGCCGCCGCCGGCGATCATGCGATCGGTGATTTTTTTCATCCAGAGCGAGCCTTCGCGGCAAGGCGTGCACTGGCCGCAGCTCTCGTGCGCGTAAAATTCGTTGATGTTGTTGAGGGTTTTGAGCATGTCGCGCGAATCGTCGAGCACGATCACGCCGCCCGAGCCGGCCATCGAACCGACCGCGGCGAGGGTGTCGAAATCCATGAGGATGTCCTCGATGCCAATCTGCTTTTCGGCCATCGAGCCATCGGGCTGCTTCTCCTTGAGCTTGTAGGTCTCGCCCGCACGCAGCACCTTGGCCGAGCTGCCGCCGGGGATCACCGCCTTGAGCTTGCGGCCGGGCGTGAGGCCGCCGCAGAGGTCGTTGATGAGCTCACCCATGGTGAGCGAGCCGACCGCGACTTCAAAATAACCGGGCTTCTGGACGTCGCCGCTCACGCAGAGAATGCGGGTGCCGGTGTTGTTCGGGCGGCCGATCTTCGCGTACTCCGCGCCGCCCATGTTGATGATGTGTTTTACGTGGCACAACGTTTCGACGTTGTTCACGATGGTCGGGCACTGGTAAAGACCGAGCACTGCGGGGAAATAGGGGGGCTTGATGCGCGGGTAGGCGCGCTTGCCCTCGAGCGATTCGATGAGGCCTGTCTCTTCGCCGCAGATGTAGGCCCCCGCGCCGCGATGGACGTAAATCTCGAGGTCGTAGCCGCTGCCAAGGATGTTTTTCCCGAGGCAATTCTTCGCGCGCGCCTCGGCCAGCGCCTTTTCGAGAATCTGCGCCCCCTCGGGAAATTCGCCGCGTATATAGATATAGGCGAGGTTGGCCTGCACCGCGAAGCAGGAGATGGCCATGCCCTCGATCAACTGGTGCGGGTCCTGATGGATGATGTAACGGTCCTTGAACGTTCCCGGCTCCGATTCGTCCGCATTGCAAATCAAGTAGGTCGGTTTCGGTCCGCCATATTTGATGAATCCCCATTTGACGCCGCACGGGAACCCCGCACCGCCGCGTCCGCGCAGGCCGGAGGCCTTCACCTCGTTCACGATATCCGCAGGCTTCATCCCGAGCGCCTTTTTCAGGTCCTGATAGCCCCCATCGCGCACATAATCGTCTATGGAAGTCGTCCATCCCTTGCGGTCGATGTTCTTGAAAACCAATCGGGTCTCCTTAGGATGCACCGGGTGGGCTTTGATCTTTATGGCACTTGATTCATCAAGCGCAAGCAGCTCCCTCGCTGCGTCTTGCGATACATTTTCCGCAAAATAATCATTAACCATCGCCACCGGCGCGGTGCCGCAGCTCGCGAGGCATTCCACGAATTCGATGGAGTATTTCCCATCCGCGCTCACGGCGATGTGACCGCCGTGGCCGTCACCATTCGCGGCATGCGCGTGAAGGTCGATCCCGGCTGCTTTGGCGATCGATTCCTTCAACTCGTAGCTTCCAGCCATCGCGCACGAAAGGGTCCGGCAAACACGGATGTGCGTGCTTCCGGCCGGATGCCGCCGGAACATGGGGTAAAACGTCACCAATTCGAGCACATTGATCGGCTGCAACTCCAGCTTCACGGCGATCCAGTCGATCGCCTCGTCGGAAATGTGACCGAAATTTTCCTGGAACAAATGCAGCAGCGGCAGCGTGGCGCTGCGCTTGGAGACAGGGTAATGCGAGATTGCCTCGTCGATTTGTGCCAGGAGTTCGCGGGAGATTTGCATCGGGTTAATTGGCAAAGGTTCCGGTGATCGCGCCGGCGCCGCCGACCAGTTTGCCGTCGTAAAAAATCAGTTCCACCGTCTTGCCGTCCTGAATGTAATCATAACGGGTCACCTTCACCGTGGTTTGCCGCGGGATTTGAACATGGTCATCCCAAGTGGTGGGGGGGCCCAGGATGGATTCGACCTCCTTGATGCTCATGTCGTCATGCACCTGGTGGAGATTCTCGTTGCTCAGGTGTCTGCTGCAGCCCGTGGAGAGCAAGCCGAGGAGCGCGACGCAGGAAATGGCGGGTTTCGTGGTCATCGGTCGCATTCTCCCATCACGAAATCGAGGCTCCCAAGGATCGACACCACATCGCTCATCATGTGGCCGGGAAGAATTTCCGGCAAAATGCTGAGATTGACGAACGAGGGCGAGCGGATCTTCATCCGGTGCGGCACGCCGCCGCCGAGCGAATTGATGTAAAAGCCGAGTTCGCCCTTCGGGTTTTCCGCGCCGAAATAAATCTCGCCGGGCGGGGCGTCGATGCCCTCGGTGTGGACGATGAAATGATGGATGAGTTCCTCCATTTTCGTGAGCACCGAGGTTTTGGGCGGCGGGAAATTTTTCGGGTCGCTGACGTTGATCGGGCCGATGGGAAGCTTGTCAATGACCTGGCGCAGGATGCGGACGCTCTGGCGCATCTCCTCCATGCGGACGAGGTACCGGTCGTAGCAATCGCCCGCCGAGCCGAGCGGAATATCGAAATCGTATTTCTCGTAATCGAGATACGGGTGCTTCTTCCGCAAATCGTGATCGATGCCGCTGCCGCGCAGGTTCGGCCCTGAGAGCGCGTAGCTGATCGCCAGCTCCTTCGTGATGACACCGATGTCGCGCGTGCGGTCCACGAAAATGCGGTTGCGCGAGAGGAGGTTTTCCGTCTCGTCGATCACGGGCACCACACCATCGAGGAATTGCTTGATCTGCGCGATGACCTCGTCCGACAAATCGCGCGTCTGCCCGCCCACGCGCGTATAGCTCGTGGTGAAACGCGCGCCGGAAATCTGCTCGCAGAGGTTGTAAATTTTTTCGCGCTCGTAAAACGTGTAGAGGAAGACCGTCATCGCGCCGGTATCCATCGCAAAGGTGCCGACGCCGAGCAGGTGCGAGGAAATGCGCGCCAGCTCGCAGCAGATCACGCGGATCGCCTTGCCGCGCGGCGGGAGTTCCCAGCCCATCAATTTTTCCACCGCGAGCGCGTAAGCCACATTGTTCGCCAGCGGCGCGAGGTAATCGAGCCGATCGGTGTAGGGGACGAACTGATTGTACTGCATGTTCTCGGCGATTTTTTCGTCGCCGCGGTGCAAGTAGCCGATGTCGGGCGTTCCCTTCGTGATGACCTCGCCGTCCAATTCGAGCACGATGCGCAACACGCCGTGCGTGGCGGGGTGGGAAGGCCCCATGTTGATCACCAGTTTTTCGCCGAGGATTTCGTCGCCGGTCACGCCCATTTGCTCCAGGTTTTTTGCCGCCTGGGCCGCTGCGTCCGATGCTTC
>DASZPK010000121.1:0-4774 GCA_035550335.1 Chthoniobacteraceae bacterium
GATATCTGGCTGGCCGGTGACCATTACAAATGGCGCGCGATGCGGGCGAATGGCATCCCGGAAAAATACGTGACCGGCGACGCGAGCCCGTGGGAGAAATTCCACGCCTATGCGAAAACGGTCCCTTACACGCTGCGGAACCCGCTTTACCATTGGACGCACCTGGAGCTGAAGCGGTATTTCGGCATCAACAAAATCCTCAACGGCGATACATCGCGCGAGATCTGGGAGGAGGCGAACGAGAAGCTGGCCACCCCGGAGTTCAGCGTGCAAAACCTGCTCATCAACCAGCGCGTGGTGGCGCTCTGCACGACCGACGACCCGACCGACACGCTCGTACACCACAAGGAAATCGCAAAGGCGAACATCCCGATGCGGGTCTACCCGGCTTACCGTCCCGACAAGGCGATGGCGGTGCATGCGCCGGAGGCGTTCAAGAAATGGGTGGCGGCGCTCACGGCGGCGAGCGGGGTGGATTGCGCGAATTTCGGCGGCTTCATCGCGGCGCTCACGCAGAGGCATGATTTCTTTCACTCAATGGGGGCGCGGCTTTCCGACCACGGGCTCTCCTCCTGCCCGGTGGAGGAATGCAGCGAGGCTGATGCGGCGACGATCTACGCGTCGGCGCTGAGCGGCAAAACAGTCACGCCGCAGGACGCCGCGCGCTTTGCCTCCCACATGATGTTCTTTTTCGGGAAGCTCGACGCTTCGAAAAACTGGACGAAGCAACTCCACCTCGGCCCGATTCGCAACAACAGTTCGCGGATGTTTAAAAGCGCGGGGCCCGACACCGGCTTCGATTCGATGGGGGATTTTTCGCAGGGTGAGGCGCTTTCCAAATACCTCGACCGGCTCGACTCCACCGGCGAATTGCCGAAGATGATCCTCTACAACAACAACCCGGCGGACAATTACGTGTTCGCCACGATGGCGGGAAATTTCCAGGACGGCGTGGTGCCGTGCAAGATCCAGTTCGGCGCGGCGTGGTGGTTCCTCGACCAGAAGGAGGGGATCGAGTGGCAGCTCAACGCCCTCTCGAACCTCGGCCTGTTGCGGCGCTTCGTGGGAATGATCACCGACTCGCGCAGTTTCCTCTCCTTCCCTCGACACGAATATTTCCGGCGCATCCTGTGCAACCTCATCGGGCGCGACGTCGCGAACGGCGAGCTTCCCAACGACATGACACTGCTCTCCGCCACCGTGCGGGAGATTTGTTTCGAGAACGCGCGCAATTTCCTCGGCCTCGCGTTGCCGGAGACCCCGTGAAATAAGGATTTGTCGGACGCGCCGATTCGTGCGTAAGTCGTCTTTGCCCAAATGCTGGATAAACAAAAAAACAAGCTCAAACAGGTGGTCCGCGACTTCCGCGAAAACAAGGGAGTCATCGCGGACCTGCTTCAGTATGTAAAGCCCTACCGGGTGCGCTTCGGGCTGGGGATCCTCTGCGGCGCGATTTTCAATTTCATCAACGGATTGATCATCCTGCTGGTTCTTTTCGTCAGCAAGGTGGTGTTTAACACCAGCAGCGAAATCAACATTGCCGCAATGATTCCCAACCTGGGGCCGCTGAACCACACGGTCCAGCACCTGGCCGTGCATGTCCTGCACCTCGACCACATATCGAAGCTCACGGGCGTCATCGTGGCGTGCCTGCTGATTCCAGCGGTCATGATGGTCCGCAGCGTTTTCGATTACCTCAATAACTACCTCGGCATCTGGGTCGGGAACAAAGTGCTCCTGGATGTGCGGGCGCACCTGATGAGGCACATCACCAGCCAGTCGATGGATTACTTCAACGAAACGCGCGCGGGGACGCTGATCCAGCGGGTGTTTAACGAGACGCTGGCTATCCAAGGCATTTTTACGATGATCAGCCAGCAGATTTCGCAGCCGGTGGCAATCGTGACCGGCATCTTCGTGCTGCTGCGGCTGAACTGGCTCTTCACGCTCGGGGCGCTGGTGGCGTTGCCGTGCGTCATCGGCCCCGTAATGGCGCTCGGCAAAAAAATCCGCAACGCGGCGCTCTCGGAGCAGCTCGAACGGGGGGAGATGATGGTGATCCTCCACGAGATGATCTCGGGGATCAAAGTCATCAAGTCCTTCGCACGGGTGCAGCACGAGGTGAACCGCTTCAACGATTCGAGCCAGACGCAGTTCCGGCAAATCATGCGCGTGCAGCGCAGCATCGAAACGGTAGCCCCCGTGGTGGAAAGCCTGGCCGCCGTGGGCATCGCGGCGGGCTTTTTCTACGCTTATTTGATCAACATGCCCGGCGAAATCCTGTTTGCGTTGTGCGGAGGCATTTTCATGCTTTACCAGCCGGCGAAGGGGTTGAGCCGCACGCACCTGAACCTGGTGCGCTCCCTTGCCACTGCCAAGGGTGTGTTCGAACTGATGCGCCGCGAGCCGACCGTGAAGGACGCGCCGGACGCCAAGGTGCTCACCGATTGCAAAGGCGAGATCATTTTCGACGATGTGAGCTTCGGCTACAAGAAGGACATTCTCGCGGTGGAAAAGATCAACCAGCGCTTCGAGAAGGGCAAATACTATGCACTCGTCGGCCTGAGCGGGTCGGGCAAAAGCACAATGCTTTCGCTGATCCTGCGGTTTTACGATCCGCGCGCCGGCAGCATCCGCATTGACGGGCACGACCTGCGCGAGCTCACGCAGGATTCCCTGCGGAGCCAGATCGGCCTCGTCACCCAGGAGAACTTTCTTTTCCACGAATCCATTTTCAAAAACATCGCCTACGGGAAGCTGGATGCCACCAAGGAGGAGGTCATTGCCGCGGCGAAACAGGCTTACGCGCACGATTTCGTCATGGCCCAGGAGAAAGGCTACGACACCATCGTCGGGGACCGGGGTTGCCAGCTCTCCGGGGGGCAGGTGCAGCGCCTCTCCATAGCCCGCGCACTGCTCAAGAACGCCCCTGTGCTGCTGCTTGACGAAGCGATGTCCGCCCTCGATTCGGAATCGGAAAAGCAAATCCAAGCTGCGCTCGACACGCTCATCAAGGGCCGCACCACCATCGCCATCGCCCACCGGCTTTCGACGATCTTGAAGGCCGACGAGATCGTGGTGCTCGACGGGGGACACATCGTGGAAAGAGGGACATGCGACGAGTTGCTGGAAAAAGGCGGCCACTTCCGCCGACTGTACGATTTGCAATTCGACCGGCCGGAAATGCCGGAATTGACCGTGCCGGCGTGACTGTCACCGAAATCATGAATTCCAGCTTGAAAACATCCGTTTATTTGCCAGAGTGCGCCTTGTTCGGGAACCAAGGGAGATAAAATTATGTTGCTTCAAAAAGTGAATCGTGAGCCGCAAAAGCCATCATCGGGCGCGCTCAAGGTGGGCATTTACATCCTGCTCTTGATCGGGGCGTACATGCTCGGGCGTTTCCAAGGCAGTTCGCCCGCTCCGGCACCCGCACCGGTGGCAGCAAGCGACACAGCCACGCCGACACCTGCGCCCATGGCGCCCTCGGAAGCGGCCAATGATGTGCCTCTCGCGACGCCAGCCGAAGCGGCACATCCCTCTGCGTCTGCTCCCTTGATCACCACCCCCTTGGTCGCCTCGTCAACGCCCGTGCGCGTTGAGAAAGCCACCCCGGTGGTGCCGGCCCCGACCAGCTTGTCGCCGGGCGCTGGGAGTTTCCCGGGCAAAGGGCCCGCGCCCGTTCCCATCGCGGCGGCCTCGCCGGTGAAGCAGACCAATCAAGTGACCATTACCCAAGCGATCCAGATCCCGGTCAAGAACGATGCGGGGCGGATCACCGGCTATATCAATTTACAAAAAGGGCAGCTGGTGACCCCGGCGGAAGTCGATAACGACCAGATCAAGATCAAGACGGGGACGAATTCGTTCGTGATGGTGCCGGTCACATCGACCGACATGGCGCATTGAGCCGACGCGCAGTCACAACTCGATCCAATAGCGAAGAACGCGTTGGTGCGGGGGCTTGACCGACATGACGCCGGGCTCGAGCTTGCCGCCGTTTTTTGCAATGACACGCGAGGATGCGTCGTTCCCAGGGTCGCATGTCACCAGCACGCGGCGGAGACCGAGGGAGCGCGCCTTGTCCAGCGCGAGCGCGAGCATGCGGGTGGCGTAGCCTTTGCGGCGTTCCGAAGGGCGCACGATGTAACCGATCTGCCCGCCAAACGCTTTCAAGCCGGGCGTGAGCCGGTGGCGGACGTGGATTTCGCCGAGCAGTCTCCCCTCCCCCGAGAGCATCCACCACGCGGAACACGGCACCCAGCCTTCGGGGAGGTTGATGCCCCGCGCGTGGTCCTGGAGGCGGCGGATGGCGCCATCGACATCCTCCCCGATTTTATCGGGCACGGTGAAGATGGCCCCCTCCTCGCCGGCATCGATGCATTCCTGCAAAAACTCACGGTACGCCTCGCACATCTCAAGCCGGGGCTCGATCAGCGGGAGGTCGCCGGATTTCGTGGGGGACGGATTCATGATACAACTTCAGGCAGCCACGCCGCGACTTCGAGATCGCGCGCGAAATGCAGCAGCGGGACATCGTGCAGCGGCTTCACGCCCAGCCAGTCGAGCATCGTGTTTTTCTCGATCTCCGCCCCACCCGGCTGCAGGGGCCAGGGACGATGGTGGATGTCCACCCGGTATGTCTTTCCGCGCGCATCGTGGGAATAAAGGCAATAGCGTTCCGCAAGCCAATGCTCCAGCGTCCCGGGTTTCGAAAGCGTGACCGGGCCGGCGGGCTGGTAGCGCGCCCCGAATTCAGCCGGCGATGCGCGCC
>DASZPK010000122.1:0-3331 GCA_035550335.1 Chthoniobacteraceae bacterium
CGCATACACGACCTGCACCCGGCTCTCGCCGAAGGTGCGATTGCGGATGACGTTGAGCATGTAATTGTCGGAGGCTTCCTTTTCCGGCACGGGGAACGGCGTGCCCCAGCCGTAGACATACTTGTAGGCCACTTTCGCCCCCAAGCGGTCCATGGCGAGCATCAATTGTTTGCTGCTGATCCCGTAACCGGTCTCGAAATTCACAATGGAATGCCAGTCGAGCGCCCACTGGTAGCGCTCCTCCACTCCGGCCTTCCAATGCTTGCGGAAGACAGCCGCCGATTTTTCGAAAACATCGTTTAAACGCACGCCGTTGATCGCGGTGCTGACATTCTCGTGGTGGACGACCGTGACCGAGCCGCAGCACACGGTGCGGTAGCCGGCCTTGCGCGCGTTGAAACAGTAATCGGCGTCCTCAAAATAGGAGATGTATTCCTCGTTCAGCAGGCCCAGGCGGTCGAGCACCTCGCGCTTGAGATAGGCGCAGGCGAAGACAACGATGTCCACGTCGCGGTCGGAGTTGTACTGGTTGATGTCCTGCTCATTACTTCCGAACTGCTGGCCCCAGTAAGTCGGCGGCATGTAGGCCCCGGCGTGCTGGAGCATCCCGTTGGTCCGGCGGAGGCGGCAGCCCACGATGCCCGTATCCGGGGCGTTGTAGGCGGTCTTTTGCATTTCGGAAATCCAGTTCGGCTGCACGATTTCCGTGTCGTTGTTGAGCAAAATCACGTCGCACTCCTTCGCGCAGCGTTTCAGCGCCATGTTGTTGCCGCGCACGAAGCCGACGTTCTCCTCGTTGCGGATGAGTTCCACCCAGCCGAGGGTTTTGGCATAATCGGCGGTGCCGTCGGTGCTGCCATTGTCCACCAGGATCACGCGGTAATCGGGAAAGATCGTGCTTTCGCGAAGCGTCTCGAGGCACCGCCGCGTGTATTCAAGGCCGTTCCAAGCGAGGATGATGATGCATACCGGGCGCAACTCGCTCATGAAATTCTGATTCGCAAAAGTTGCATGAGGTTCGGCACGTCCATGTTGATTTTCTCGGTCAGGCAGCATTCGAGACCGGGGAACGAGCCGCCGGCTCGATGCCCGGTGGTCACCGCGGTGATATGCGTAAGCGTTCCCAGGAGTTCGTAGGTGAGATCGTTCAATTCCCGCTGGAGCGTGAACAGTTTTCCCTGCTTCCTGAGGCGCTTAAACATCCGGTATACCGAGTTGATGGTATTCGAGCAACGGATGAAGCGGGGCCACATCGGCTTTGTTTCCTTGAGCGTCGCCTCGACGCGGCCCTGCAAGGCGGCGTATTGGGAGCGTTTGTAGGAAAGCATGCCGTGCAGGGCGATCGCGCGCTCGGTCATGGTGGCGAGGTTGCGTGCAAACGGATGGGTGCCGAGCGCCGTGCTGGACATGAAGTTGATCGCGGTGAGCTCCGCCTTGAAATTTTCCAGGAACTGTCGCAACTGCTCATTCTCGCGCGACAGCCGGTGGATGTGCTCCTCGCGCCGCGCGACCTCCGCGTGGAATCTGCCCCGCAGCAATAGATCGCCCTTTTCGCCCGGCGCGGAGTCCCGCGGAACGGCGGTGGTGGTGAGGGCCGGATTGGGCGACTGGGTGTTGACCGGGCGGCCTTCCGCCTCGGCGCGCAGACGACGGTACATCTCCACCACACGCGGATCGCAGTCCGACGCGAGCAATTGTTCCAGACTTGCCTTCTCGTGATGGAGCGTCTTATTCACCATGTCCCGCACCTCATCCGCGACCGGCGCGGAACAGACCGGGAGCCCCAACTGCTCCATGAGCCGTTTGATTTCGGCATCGGGGTTCGCAAAATAATTTTCGTAGAGTGTGATCACCCGGTTTTGCGCCGGCACATGTTCCAGAAGGCTCCCGTAATATTGCAGCCAGAGCCGGCACGCGGCCGCGAACGAGATGTTGTTGCGCTTCCCGAGCGACGCGGCCACTTCCATCGGGTTTCGCACGCATACCACCACCTTCAGGCCAGGCATGAGCGATTCCCAAAACTCGATCGTGATGGAATTGCGCGGGTCCTTCCAGCCCCATGCCGGGTTGCCATTCATCGAATCGCCCATGCGCCGGATCAAATTGAGCGCGTCCTCGCGGAATGGCGCAATGTCTCCGCGCAACACCCAGCCGGGGGGAAGCTCCGGCAAGTCCCAGCCTGCGCCGAGATGCAGGAGGAGACGTTCGTTCAGGGCGTAAAAGCCGAAATGCTCCCAAAAGCCCTCATCATTTTCACCCTCGTGGCGCGGGAGAAAATCCACTTCCTCGCCCAGATAAACGCCCGCCTTTTTCAAGAGGCCGGAAATCATGGACGTTCCGGAACGGTGCATTCCCGCAATGCAAATGGGCATATGAATCAGACTGGATGACTGGGTGCGTATTGGAGGTGTTCCGGTTTGTTACGGGGGTGACAACTCGTTAAGTGGGGAACGCGGCATTGTCAAGAGTGGGATTGGCGGGCGCAGGGGCCGAGTTTACAGCTTGGCAAACCTGCGTGTTTCTGTTTTGTGAAACCGCATGCAATCACGCGCCCGGGAAAGGCGGCCATGCGCACGTTGGATTTTGTAAAACGCAACTATCATTGGTTCCTGGCCGCGCTCGCGGGAATCCTGGTGCTGGTCTGGTATATGCCGGCGGTTTACCTCTCGGCGATGGATTCGGACAATATCCAGATCCCGATGCTGTTCCACGACGTCGTGGAATTGGGACACCCGGCCCGCGATTGGATCTGGGGCGGTCACTCGGATATTTTCCCGGACATCGCGCTCGTGTTCCTGCTGGAGTTCATCCTGCGCAACAGGTTGCTCAGCCTGCAAATCGCCTCGGGCATTTTCCTGGCTGCATACGTCGGGGTGCTCACCCTTTTATACAAGCGCAATGGCGGAAGGAACGCGGGCACCTTCGCGGCGGCGGCGCTGCTTTTTTTTGTGCTGCTGCTCAGGAACTTCGGCCTCCGCGGCGGGGGACGGGAATTCATTTCCATCAGTACGTTCGTGGTGCCGATGCACACAAGCATCTCCATCCTGTCGCTTGCCTGCTTCGCGCTTTTCCAGCGAGCGGCGCTGGAAGGGGGCGTCCGGTCGCTGGCAGGGCTCGCGGCGCTGTGTTTCATCACCACTCTCTCGAATGATCTTTTCCTCATCATTTTCACGGCGCCCGTGATCGCGACGCTCATCGTGGCGCGTTTTTTTTACCCGGGGCGAATCCGGCGCGCCGCGTGCCTCGCCGCGAGCATCACCGGTGCGTGCGCCGCAGGGCATTTCCTGGCGAAGCGGCTTTCCCCTTTCCAGATCGATGCCGGCGCTTACAC
>DASZPK010000123.1:0-3999 GCA_035550335.1 Chthoniobacteraceae bacterium
AATGGCAGAGAGAAGGACGATATAGGCAGCGGGTGTTTTCATGTGCATAACTGGGATACGCAAGCCCCGGGTCGGATCTTTCAAGATTTTTTAGCCGCTAATTTTTCACCACACCCCCGGCACCAGCCGCCAGCGCGTGCACGCGCGGAAGGCGTCGTACTCCGCGCCGAATTCCGAGCGGAGCATTTTTTCCTCCGAGAAAATGCGGGCGATGAGCGGCGGGAGCAGGCATGCGGCGAGGATCACCCCGGCCCCCGAGCGGAAGGCCAGGCCCCACCCGAGCGTAACCACGAGCGCGCCGAGATAACTCGGGTGGCGGACGATGCGATAGATCCCGCCGGTCACGAGCTTGTGCCCCGGCTGGATCGCTACCAGCCCGCTGAAACGGTCCCCGAGCACGAATACCGGCCAGAGCCGCAGCCCCGCGCCGATGAGGTAAACCGCCACGCCCGCCCAGCGCACACAGTCGCCGCCGAAGGTCCAGAAATCATGGCGGTCGGTGAACGCGGGGAGCCATGCATCGACCAGGCCGACCAGCGTGAAGACTTTCAGCACCCAGCGGTTTGCGCGGTCCTCGCGCACGCCCGCATTGAGATTGCCCCCGGCGAAAAGCGAAACGACCGTGATCGCCAGCGTGGCGACCGCGAGCCCGATGAGCGGCGCGTGCGAGAAAAACGGGGAAAGCCCTCCCCAGCCCACGACGGCGAGCCCGAAGTAGACAGCCGCCCCCGCCAAAATAGCGGGCACTCTCCCTCCTGGGAAACCGTCCGAACCCCGCGCGGCGCCGATTGTTTTTGCGACTGCCATATCATCCTCAGGTTAAAACATCCGCCCCCGCGGGAGGCGCGTCAAATTTTCGCCGTGCGTTGCATGGGGCAGCGCGCGATTTTGGGGGTTGCGCCCGTACCGGCTTTGACGTATCCAAAACCAAGCATGCCCTCCCGGATCCAGTTCAACACGATATGGAAAAAATACGAGCCGTGGTTCCGCAAGGCCGGGGCCAAAAGCGGCGAGATTTCCATCAAAAGCGCCACGGCGGTGAAGACCGCAGGCGGCAAGGTCGTGTACGCCGCGCGGCAGTGGCGCGCGATCCTCAAGGACATCCGCAACAAGCTCATTACCGGCGTGGTGCTGGCCATCCCGCTGATCGTCACCGTATGGGTGGTGAAAACGGCCTACACATTCATCAACGGCATCAGCGCGCCGTATTTGAGCAGCTTGTTCGGGAAGGAAATCCCGGGCCTCGGTTTCCTCGTCACCCTGCTAGTGCTCATCTGCCTCGGGTATGTGGCCACCAACGTCTACGGCCAGCGCATCCTCGACTGGTCCGAGCGCCTCCTCATGCGCGTGCCAGTCATCGCCACCATTTACACGATCACCAAGCAGGTCATCGATTCCTTCAAGTCGTTCAACGACATGGCGAATTTCAAGCGCGTCGTCTATGTCCAGTACCCCTCCGAGGGCTGCAAGCTCATCGGCCTCGTGACCGGCCAGTATTACGATCACAAGCTCAACTTGGAAATGGTCTCCGTCGTCATCCCCACCGCGCCGAACCCGATGACCGGCCTCGTCATCATCGTCGAGGCCTCGAAGGTCGTGGAGAGCGAGCTGAGCCTCGAGGAAGCGATGAAACTCATCGTCTCCGCCGGCCTGGTCGCGCCCAAGCGCAAAATCGGCCCGCCGCCCCCGCCCCTCGTGCACGAGCAGGAGCCACAGCCGCACCAATAGTCCCGCTTATTCCAAAAGGAATGAGACGCTCACGCTGGCTCCGACGGTAATCGAGCCGGGTGCGAACGTGGCGAGGGGAGTATCCGAGCCGTCACCGGCAGCCGGGGCATGGGCGGCTACCTGGACCTGCCCGCCGCCGAAGATGTTCGTGTAGGGATAATTGCTCCGAGGGTAGGGCTGTCCCTGCCCTTCCTCCTCAATGGCCCAGGGCTTGCCGGTTTTCGCGCCGAGTTCACCGGCGAGGGCGTCGGCTTTTTCCTTCGCGGCCTTGATCGCCATGGCGCGCGCCTGATCGCGGTATTTGCGCAGGTCGGAGGTGCGGAACACGGCCTCGGAGACGCCAGTCGCCCCCGCGGCGATGGCGGCGGCTGTGATGTCGGGAACTTTCGATATGGTGTGGACGGTGCAGGAGACGGTCTGTGAAACGCTGTAAAACCGGACGGAGGCGGTCTGGACGGACGAACGGTCCCCGGAGGTCCAATCGGGGCTGATGGCGACCTGCGAGGTCTGGAGTTCCTGCTCGGTGACGCCGGCGGCGCGCAGGGCGGCCAGCAGCCTCGCGGCGGCAGCGGTTTCGGCCTTGCGGGCATTGGCGAGGTTGGCATTGCGCACCTCGATATCGAACGAGAGATCGGCAAGGTCGGGCACGACGTGGATTTCGGCGCTGCCGGTCGTGGAGACGAGTCGTGGCGGGTTTTGCGCGGCAGCAGGGGCTGCATCCTGTCCCTGGACAAGTGCGGCGGTGAAGAGCAGGGGAATGATGAGGAATGGGAGCGATGTTTTCATGCCCGGTTGGACGGAAATCCCGGCCGTATGCCCCCGTTTTTTCTCGCGCTGAAATTAGTCCCGAAGGGACGTCAGAGATTAGGCAGGCAGTTCACAGCCTGTGCAATCCACAAAAAAAGGCCAAGTCCCGCAGGGACGAAAGAGCACCCTGTAATATTCCGCCGCTTTGCGCTATGAAAGACCCCATGCCCCTGCTCCCCGCATGGATGAAGACCAAAAAATTCCGCATCACCCTTTTCGTGATCGCGATCATGGCCTCCCCATTCCTCTTCGTCCTCGAGGAAAACTGGCGCGGCAAACACGAGTACGAGTTTTACAAACGCAAACTCGAGGCTCAGGGCGAGCACCTCGATTTCGATTGGTTCCTCGGCCCGCCCCTTTCGGACGACAAAAACTTCGCGACCGCCCCCGTCTTCAAGCCCCTGCTCGATTACACCGTCGACCCCGTCACGCGCACCATCGATTACAACCAGCCCGGCGCGCCCGTCCTCACCGCTTCCATCCAGGTCGTCCCGGCATCCGTCATCCTCTCCTCGACGGTCGAAATCCCGGGGGGTCCCGGCTGGGATTCGGGACATTCGCGCGATTTGAAGGCGTGGCAGGATTTCTACCGCGCCGTGCTCCCGAAACTCGGCCTCTCCAAATCGCCCCCCGAGGATGTGCTTACCGCGCTGAGCCAATACGACGGCTTTATCTCCGATCTGCGCGCCGCCGCCGATACCCGCCCGGTCGCGCGATTCCCGATCGGCCTCGACCCGATCGGCGTGGATGGCGGTTATTACCGTGCGTTCCGGAGCAGCGAGCTCCTGCTCGCCCTCCGGGCCTGCGCGGAATTGAAACTCGGCCGCACGGATGCCGCGTTTGCGGATGTTAAACTCGGCTTCCAGATCATTGGCGAGATGCGGACGATGCCCACTCTGCTCGGCGGGCTTGTCCGCATCACCAATGCAAACGTCATCCTCCAGCCCGTGTGGGAAGGCCTCGCCGCCCACGAATGGACCGACGAACAATTAACCGGGTTGGAAACCCTGCTCGCCGGCATGGATTTCCTCCAGGACTATGAAACCACCCTGCGCGGCGAACGCGCCTACTGCGCGCTGGCATGGGACGCCACGCGCAACGATCCCAAAGTGGCCCAAGCCGTGGCTACCGGCATGGGAGCTTCCACACTCGCGGGAGGGATCGCGCACACCGCCTTGAAAATCATGAGGGTTTGCACCGCCATCACCTGGCAGAACGAGGTCTATCTCTTCCGCTACACCCAGGAAAACCTCGTCCCCCTGGTTGACCTGAAATCCCGCACCGTCAATGTGCCCCGGGCAAAGGGATTGAGGGATTTGCAAGGCGGCCACAATCCCTACACCGCGATCGCCCGCATTACGCTGCCTGTTTATTACGGCATAACTCAAAAATACGCCGAAACGCAAACCCGCCGCGACGAAGCCCGCGTCGCCTGCGAGATCGCGCGCTCCCGCCACGCCCAGA
>DASZPK010000124.1:0-3996 GCA_035550335.1 Chthoniobacteraceae bacterium
ACGGATGCAACGGGGCGAGCGGATGTCCCCGCATGGCATTGACTCAGCGCCGGATTCCATTTTAAACTCCGTGAGTCGTTTCGGTTTTCACATTCAACCCCACCCCCAAGAAAATGAAAAATACGCTCCCATTGGCGGTCGCCGCCGTCCTGCTGTCCGTCACCTGCCTGCGCGCCGGAGTTCCCTCCGATTACAAAGGCAAACCCTTCGAGGACGAAAAATATAAGGATGGCCCGCAGTCTATCCCCGGCACCGTCGAGTGCGCCTACTACGACCTCGGCGGGCAGGACGTGGCCTACCATGCGAACGACCCGAACGACGCGACCATCCCTTCGAAGAAGAACTACGGCGGCAACGACCTGAACCTCAAGGAAGAGCATCACCGTCCGCAGTCCAACGAATATTACTGGACCTTCCGCAAGGACGATTTGATGTCCACCTCTTACACGAAGGATTTCGTGGATTTCACGACGAAGAACCTCTACCAGCCGAAATTCAACCAGCTTTACATCGGATGGACGGCCAATGGCAATTGGGCGAACTACACGGTGAACGTTAAAAAAGCCGGCAAATATAAAATCGTCGCCGTTTATTCGAACCGGCCGAATTACATCCGGTTCTCAATCAACAACAAACCCGCTGCCGTGTGCAAGCTCCCGCTCGACACGGGTTACTATCACCACTGGAACCGCGCCGAAATCGGCGAGATCACTTTCGACGAAGCGGGTCTGCAATTGCTCACCTTCCACTTCGACGCTCCCGCAATGCCCGACAAACGCGGTGGCAACAACTTTGCCTATTTCGAGTTCTTCCCGGAGGATGACGCCCGCATGGCCAACGACGACCAACTCGCGGCCAAAACCGCCGAGGAATCCGCCGCCGAGCCGGTGCCGACACCCACGCCTGAGAAAGCCGCCGATAAAACGGACGACAAGGCGAAATAAAAAGCAGGTGCTTTTTTTGAGGCGGCCTTGAAGGTCACCCTTAAGCTGTCGGCACAATCAGAGGTTGTGCGCACTGCGGACAAGTCACCGTTGCGCCTGCGAATGAAGGTTCCACCGCCAGTTTCTGGCTGCATTTTGGACAATGGAATTTGATGTCCGCAGGTTCCGCAGGCGGCGCAACTGCCTGAACCACCTGTTGAGCCGGCCGGGTTTCCGGGGGAATGGCCTGTCGTCCGTGCTCCCCGGCAAGACGCTTTGCGACGCGGGCGTTCATGAATCCGCTCACAGCAGCGAAGATCAAGCCGGCCAGGACTGCAATGAGAAGTGTGTGTTTTCCCGTGGTCGACGCATATCCATAAGCTTCCAGTCTGTCCATCAGCCACCAATAAAGAAGCATCCCGGCGCACAAGCTGAGGATGAACAGCGCGACACCGATGCCCGCAAGCCGCCCTTTGATGATAAACCGGCTCGCTTTCTCACCTAGGATTGCGCAGAAGCCGCCAACCACCAGCAAGGGCGGAATCATGACAATCGCCTTCAAATAATAAGTTACGTACGCGGCATGCTCCTGGGCTTTCTGCAAAGGATCGATCACGAACGCCACGATGAATCCCAGTCCAGCGATAAAGCTGGCGATGCCTGCAATGCGCCATCTCAAATTTGTTGCAAGCCGTATTTCCGTCGGCCCCTGCTTTTCCAGCTTACGCAGCTTTTTGCGCAAAACCATGCCGAGGGCCACGCCTGCGCCCACCATGAGGCCCACCATGGCCAGCATCAAAGCTGCAACCAGCCAACCGTTTAAGTAAGCGATCACGGGCATAAGATATTACAGCATGCTGATACTATATCGGTTGTTTGACAAACGTATTTTTCACCGTTTTGGCGACGGATGGGGGTGTGCGTTTGAGCTTGATTCACAGCCGTGGTGACTTTCCAATAGGCGCCTAAACCTCCACCTCCCCAAGAATATGAAAAAATCGATCCTCCTCGCAGCGATTGCGCTGGTTACATTCACCGCCGGCATCCGCGCCGATCTCCCCGCAGATTACAAGGGCAAGCCGTATGAAGACGAGAAATACAAGGATGGCCCGCAGTCCATCCCCGGCACCGTCGAATGCGCTTACTACGATCTCGGCGGCGAGGGCGTGGCCTATCACGCGATGAACGTGAAGACCAACCAGTTGAGCACCAAAAACGAAGGCGGCAACGGGTTGAACAAGGCCGCGTTCCACCAGCGCCCGCAGTCGAACGCTTATTACTGGGCCTTCCGCAAGGACGACACGATGTCCACCTCCTACACGAAGGACATCGTCGATTTCACAGACAAGAATTTGTATCAGCCCAAATTCAACCAGCTCTACATCGGCTGGACCGCGAATGGCGATTGGGCGAATTACACGGTGAACGTCAAGATCCCCGGCAAATACAAAATCGTCGCGGTCTATTCCAACAAGCCGAACACGATCAAATTCTCGATCAACAACAAGCCCGCCGCGGAGTGCAAACTCCCCGTGGACACCGGTTACTACCACCATTGGAACCGCGCGCCCATCGGCGAAATCACCTTCCCGGAGAAGGGACTGCAATTGCTCACCTTCTTTTTCGATGCGCCCGCCGAGCCCGACAAGCAACCCGGGAACAACTTCGCCTACTTCGAATTTTTCCTCGAGAAGGAGATCAAGGACGCCCCGGCTGATGACAAGACTCCGCCTGCTGCGTCGCCCACGCCGGCGACTCAATCCACCCCAGTTCCCACTTCGAGCAATACCATCCACGGGTCCTGATTTCCGAAGCACGATCGATTCAGGCGGAGTATTCTCCATCATTGCCGTCAAATAGACATGCGTATAAAAAGGACGTCATGGCGGGTGGCGGCGATTGCGCTCGTGGTTTTCTCCTGGGCAACGACTTCCCGCGCGGATGACGTGCCCGTACCGGCGAACCGGTCCGCGGAGGTTACGCTATCGCCGCGTGTGAAAGTAAAAATACAGGCCCCTGAAGGATGGAAACTCGGAGTGCATGGGAACATAGTAACCGCCAGCGGAGTCAGAGGCGAAGGACTGTTTTTGATTTTTTCGCTCGATGACCACGGGAAACTGGACGCGCAAAAAGCGATGGAAGATGCCGTACGCGCTGATTGCGCCAATTTTCCAGAGACGCAAAATGTCGCTGTGCAGGAATTGAAATCGAAAACCGGCCACGGCGCTTACGCCGTTTTCACCTCAGAGGGGGGCCCGATGGTCGCCATGCATCCCATTCCGTTGCAGATGATGTTTTGCAGGTTCGCCAGCGGTGGTTTTGTGATCAGCGTGTGTGGCAAGACGACAAACGAAATGCGCGACCCTTTCGACGCGGCTTTGAAATTTATTTCCGAGGGGATCGTGCAGGAATAGCCCGCCTTATAACGCCGCGTTGCGTTTGAGCCGGGCCAAGGAGCGTTCAGTCGCGACCCGTGCGCTTTCGGCGAGAGGGAGACCGCGCAACAGCGATGCGATCGTCCCCGCTGCCATGGCGTCGCCCGCACCTACAGTGCTTTTCACTTCGATCTTCGGCGCGCGCTGGATGACAACTTCGCCCTTCGACACGAAGCAGGCGCCCTTCGCACCCATCGAAATTACCACGAGGCCGATACCGCGCGCCACGAGTTTGCGCGCGGCCTCCACCACGGCGTCATCTGTCGGGAGGGAGGAGCCGGTGAGTTCCTCGAGTTCGTTGATGTTCGGCTTGATGATGTCCGGTGCGGCCTCGATGCCGTAGCGGAATGCCTCGCCGCTGCTATCGAGCAGCACCTTGCCGCCGCGCGCTTTCAATGCGCGGATGAGGTCGCGGTAAATCGTCGGCTCGATGCCGGGCGGAAGGCTGCCGCCGGCGGTGAACCATGTGGCATCCAACTTGTCGAGTGCTGCGCGCAACAGTGCCATATCGGCAGGCGTCGGCATGAAGCCGGGGAAATTGATGTCCGTGGTTTCGTTGCGCACGGGGTCGGTGATTTTGATTCCCGTGCGCGTCTGCCCTGCGATGCGCACGTAGTGGTCCTCGATCCCGCGCTCCT
>DASZPK010000125.1:0-5398 GCA_035550335.1 Chthoniobacteraceae bacterium
AAATACGCAAAATGCCGCACCCGCGCTCGAAGCGCGGGCTCCGGGAGATATTTCAACACCCCTTTCCATCGCCGTTTCCGCCCCGCGAAAGCGCGGAAAGCATCCGGAATATTACTCCACCGCCGAAAGCGTTGGGCCACCGTCGAAAGCGCGTATTTGCCGTGCTCGGCATATTCCTTTAACGTGGGCGTCCGCCGAAGCTTGCGCACCACGCCGCCCCAATCCTCCAACAGGCGCCGATCATCGATGCGCGCATTCCACGCCACCTGCGACCTCCGCCCCGCCGTACGCTTTACCTCCATAGGACAGCCGCTCATTGATGCCGCCGCCCAGAAATGCAAGAAAAAATTCTTCGCGGGAGTGCGAGGCACGATCGTCCATCACTCCTGCATCAATCTCCTCATCGACTCGCGCTGTCCCGAATGGAAGAAGCCAGCCTTGGTCACGCCGGGGCGGGCGCAACTCTCTCCGCGGAGGATTTAATCGCGCGGCACGAAAAATGACCAGCATTGGGGCAACCCCGGACTGACACGTTTTCTATTTTTTAATCCAAGGACTCACTTCGGGACCACAAAATCGTAACTCAGGCTCTCCCGCAACGATTGATAGTTATACTTTTCCGGGTCCAATCCCGCAGGCGAATAAGTGATCGGATAAGTTTTTCCCCGGAATTCCAAGGTGCCCACCAGATAGATGTCGTCCGTATTAAATCCGGTTCTATGCAGTACCTTCTGGAAAAACACGGGATGCCCCTTCGGGATCACCCCCACCAGCGGCATGCCCTGGCTTCCACTATCCAGTTCATATCTGTCATCATATTTGTTGAGCGCGTAATCCAATTCATGCAGTTGCATCGGTTTCCTGGTAATGACCGGATCACCGGAAAGGGATTTAAAATCACCACGCTTTGAGACAGGGGTCACGATGTCACAGCCCGTAAACACAAGCGGCAGCAGCAGAAAAAGCGCGGCGATTTTTCTCATAAAGGGCCGCAATCACTCCGGCTCGGCGAGGAGCTTCGCGACGGCGGCATCCAGGTTCCCGGTCGGGTTCATATCGACCACCATCCCCTTTTTGTTCACCAGCCAGAGCACCGGGATGCCGGAGATGCCGTAGGCGTAGCTGATGTCGTTGTTGAATTCCTTGCCGTCGTAGTATTGCGGCCAGGGCATCCCTTTCGCCTTCGTGACGGCGAGGAGTTTGTCCTTGGGGCCGCGTTCGAGGGAGATACCGATGACTTCGAAGCCTTTGGCGTGATATTTGTTGTAGGCGGCGATGATCTCGGGCTGCTCGGCCATGCACGGGATGCACCACGTCGCCCAAAAATCGATGAGGACCACCTTGCCGCGTAACTTGGAAACATCCACCGCCGTCCCATCCACCGCCGTGAATTTCAAGTCGATGGGCTTCACCTTGAATGAGGCATCGCGCTTAGCCCGGTATGTGGCCCAGAGGAGGTCTTCGCCGTTGCCGTAGATGTCCTCGTCCTGGCTGTTTTTCAATACGAGGAGGTTTTTTTCCTTCGTGGCCTCGTCCCATTTTGCAAGGCGGTCGGTGAGGAGCATGCCGAGGGTTTCATCCTGCCAGCCGTCGTGGTGGGCATTCTTCCAAGCGACTAGCCAGGGCTCGAGCTTGTCGTCGGCGACGTCGCGCATCTGGATTCGCGCGAGCGCGATATTGGCCGCGTATTTGATCTTCGGGTCGGCGGCGGGGGCGGCGGCGACTTCCTGTAATTCAGCCTGTGCTTTTGCGAGATCGTAGCCTTGCCTGCCGCGACCGGTGGCGTCCACCACGACGCGTGCGTCGATGAGTTTCACCTCCCACGCGGACGGATCGGCGGGGAAACGCTTGAGGAAATCGGCGGTGGCCGCGCGCGTGGCGGCCCAGTTCGCGTCAAATTCCCCGTCGGTCTTGGCGGGGCGGGCGTCGATGCCCACGATATAAGTATGGAGCGCATCCGCGGTCTTGAACTGCGAGAGGTCGCTGACTATCTGCGTGGACGGAGTGGGCGCGGGCTGGGTGTCGTCGGCGCGGGTGTGGAACGGAATCAAGAGGGCAACGGCCAGCGCCGTCGCAAATGGGAGGAGGTTTTTCATAGGGGGAACTTTTTGTAATTTTGCCCGCGATATTGTTTTCCACAAGCTTAAATGGGGATCCCGCGATTTGGCTTGAGGTGGGCCGCCTCGCTCGTTTGCAATCGCCCTGCAAGCATGGCCGAAACTTTCATCGCGCTTTTATATAGCATCGGAATCAGCGGGGGCCGCAGGCTCATGATGGCCGATTGGCGCGCCATGATGGAGGAGATCGGCTTTCAAAACCCGCGCACACTCATCGCCACCGGCAACGCCGTTTTCGAAAGCGACGAGCCCGATGCCCGTAAACTCGAGGCCTCGCTGGAAGACGCGTTCGAGCTCCGCTTCGGGCGCCGCGTGGATGTCATCGTGCGCTCCGCCTCCTCCTTTCGGCGCATGACCTCCGGTAACCCGTTCCCAAAAGAGTCCCGCCGGGACGGCGCGCGGGTCGCGGTGCGTGTGATGCGCGAGCCGTTAGCAAAAGACCGCGAGACCGCGCTGCAGCCCTATCTCACGCAGGGCGAACGCGTGAAGATAATTCGCGGGGATTTGTGGATCCACTTCAAACACGAACCGGTCCGCTCGCGCCTCATGCCCGTCCTTGCATCCAAGCGCCTTGGCACCGGCACCGTGCGCAATTGGAACACGATCCGCCGGCTTGGCGAAATGTTGGATTAGGACCCTGAACAATTTTCAAATCAGTATTTCCCGGAGAGATAGGCGGCTGCGTCCCCGCCATGGTTTTTCCACGCATCGCGCGCAGCGAGGACTTTTGCCGTGAGTGCCTTGTCGTACCCGGGGATGTTCTTGCTGAAGTAATTCGCGTCGAGGTTATCCAACGTGTCGCCGGAACCGAGGACGAGATAGGCGGTGACGTATGCGGTAAGGACGGGCGACGGATTTTTTCCCGAATCGATGTGGTCCCATTTCACGCCATCGGCTTTGACGAGGGTGAAGGTTTTTTGGAAAATCGCCCAGCCGTAGTGCGCCTGCATCGCCTTGAACATCGCATAGAGTTTGTCGCCGTGGAAGGAGGCGTCGTGCACGGTGGAGATGTCGTTGCGGCCGAGCTCGGCCTCCACGCGGACGGCGCTCATGGCGGGGAATGGGCTGATGTCGTCGGCCCACCAGTTGCGCGGCCAGCCGCCGCTCACGAGCTGGCCGGTGAGGAGGTTCATGGTTTCGTGGGTGCCGATGGCGCAGGCCCAGAAACTTTTGATTTTGCCGGGGCCCGTGCCGAAATAGGCGTCGTACGCGACGCCGATGCCGGGCGATTCCCTGCCGGTGAATTTGTGGATCTCGCCGATGTCCCCCGCCGCGAATCCGCCGCCCGTGTGCGGGTCCACCCAGAGGGAATATTGCTTGCGCGGCGGCTCGATGCCCCAATCGGAAATCACCTGCGCGAATTCCTTGTCCATGTAATCGAAATACGCCGAGATATCCGCCTCGTGCGCCTTCCAGATGGATTGGCGCGTGTACCAGGCGAAGTGCTCGCCGTCGTGGATTTTCACGACGGGGTCGTCGGGCAGCAGAGTCGGGGATGGTGTTTGCGCTAAGGCGGCGGGGGTGAATGCCGCGAGGAGTGCGGCGAGGAGGATCGTTTTGGGCATAGGGGAAGGATTTTTTGTAGTTTATCGCGAAGGAGTTGCGAAGCGACGAAAAAATAGTTCTTGCATTACTTTACCAGTTGGTTAACAATTCACGAAACCTCGGACAACATTTGGGAAATATGATTACCTCGATCCTCATTGCACTGGCGGCGCTCCTGCTGCTGCTCTTCATCGTCGTCTCGCTGCGGCCGGCGGACTTTCGCATCACGCGCTCCGCGGTGATCGCGGCGCCGCCTGCGGTGGTGTTTGCGAATGTGAATGATTTCCATAAATGGGAGGCGTGGTCGCCGTGGGCGAAGATGGACCCGGACTCGAAGATGGAATATGCGGGTGCGCCCGCGGGCGAAGGGTCGGTGTATTCGTGGTCCGGGAATTCGAAGGTGGGCGAGGGCCGCATGACGCTCCTCGAAAGCCAGCCGAACGAGTTCATCAAGCTCAAGCTGGAGTTTTTCAAGCCGTTCCAGGCGACACACACGGTGGAGTTCACTTTCAGCCCGGTGGGGATGCAGACCGATGTGAGCTGGTCGATGTATGGGAAGAACAATTTCGCCGCGAAAGCTGTCACGCTCGTCATGAATTGCGACAAGATGATCGGCGGGCAGTATGAGCAGGGCCTTGCGAGCTTGAACGAAGTCTCCCGCGCCGCAACCCCGCAGACCGCCTGAAATCCATCTCATGTTTACCGAATCCAAAACCCTCGACGCCACTTTCTCCGCCTTGTCCGACTCCACACGCCGCCGCATTTTGAAGCGCCTCGCCGCCGGCGATACCGCCGTGAGCGACCTCGCGGGGCCGTTCAAGATGACGCTCCCCGCGGTGATCAAGCACCTGCGCGTGCTCGAGAAGGCGGGGCTGGTGAAAACGACCAAGGAAGGGCGGGTGCGCAGCGTTCGTATCGAGGCTGCGCCGATGCGCAAGGCGAACGAATGGCTGGAGACTTACCGCATCTTCTGGGAGTCGAGCCTCGACAACCTCGTCCGCTATCTCGAATCGGAAACCGAATCCAAGCGCCCGGATACTGATGGGAAGAAACCCGGCCGCAAAAAATAACCATTGTGTCCTATTTGAAAAAAACTTTGCCCACGAGCTGCTGTAGCGTGCGCTGTCCCCAGCGCAGAAACAGCGCGTCGCCACGGAAATTTCCCCGGCGGCGTCCAACACCTCCGCTGAGGACAGCGGACTCTACAACATTCTCCGGCGGCGCATTTTTCCCAAATTAAAACACCATAACATCATGAGCAAAAAAACGACAAAGACCGCGGCGAAAATGGTCGCGCCGAAAAAGAAAGCATCCTCGAAGCCATCGCACAAAGTCGCCTCCCGCGAAGCATGGCTCGCCGCCCGCAAGAAACTGCTGGTGGCCGAGAAAGCCCATACGCGCCGCGGCGACGAGTTGGCGCGCATGCGACAGGAGTTACCGTGGGTGCGCGTGGAAAAGGATTACGTTTTCGATACCGCCGAGGGGAAGGCGTCGCTTGCCGATCTCTTCCGCGGCAACTCGCAGTTACTCATTTATCATTTCATGTTCGGGCCCGATTACGACGCGGGATGCCCGTCGTGTTCATCGATTGCCGACGGCTTCAACGGCGTGGCCGTCCATCTCGCAAACCACGACGTGACCCTCGGCGCGGTGTCGCGCGCGCCGTTCGCGAAATTGCAGGCGTTCAAGAAACGGATGGGCTGGAGTTTCCCGTGGGCGTCATCGTTCAAGAGCGA
>DASZPK010000126.1:0-2784 GCA_035550335.1 Chthoniobacteraceae bacterium
GGAAGTGGTCGGATGTGTTTAACAATGTTTCCGTCGAGTCGTACGATCCGCACATCCGCAATACATTTTACGCGAACCTCTATCTCTCGTGCATCGCCCCCACCCTCTTCAACGACGTGGACGGGACCTATCGCGGCTACGACCGGCAGAATCACGCGGGTGCGAAGTTCCAGAATTACACGACGTTCTCGATCTGGGACATCTACCGGGCGGAGTGGCCGCTGCTCACGATCCTCCACCCGGAACGCGTGGATGACATGACGCAATCGATGCTCGCGGGTTATCGCGAGTTGGGCCAGCACACCACGCCGATCTGGCCGCTGTGGGGAAATGAAACCTGGTGCATGGTTGGCTATCATTCCGTCGACATGATCGCGGATGCCTATCTTTCCGGGTTCCGCGGGTTCGACGCCGAGACCGCTTACCAGGCGATGCGCGACACGGCGATGCAGGACCGCAACGGGCAAAAAAGCTACCGCGATCTCGGCTACATGGCCTCGATGCCGGGCGGGCAGGCGACCTCGCGAACGATCGAGTATTCGTTCGACGACTGGTGCATCGCGCGCATGGCGGAGGCGCTCGGGCACAAGGAGGATGCGGATTTGTTTTACAAGCGCGCGGCGAATTACCGGAACCTGTTCGACCGCACCACGCAGTTTTTCCGCGGGCGGAGGGCGAATGGCGAGTGGCGGTTCCCCTTCGTGGACAACGCGCTCGTGGGCGACGAATACACCGAGGCCGACGCGTGGCAGTATGCGTTCGGCCCGCAGCAGGACGTCCCGGGGCTGATCGCGCTCTACGGCGGCGACGAGGGATTCGTGAAAAAACTGGACGCACTTTTCACCGCGGACTCCGCCATCCAGACGGACATCCCCGACATCAGCGGGCTCATCGGCCAGTATTCGCAGGGGGACGAGCAGTGCCACCACGTCGCCTACCTCTACGATTATGCGGGCGCGCCGTGGAAGACGCAATTCCACGTGCGCCAAGCCGCGACAACAATGTATAACGACACGCCCGATGGCCAGTGCGGTAATGTCGATTGCGGGCAGATGTCAGCTTGGTACATCTTCAGCGCGCTCGGCTTTTACCCGATGAACCCGGACAGCGGCGTATTCGCCATCGGCAGCCCGGTGGTGACGAAAGCATCGATCCATCTCGACGAGAAAACCTACGGCGGTCGCACGTTCACCGTCATCGCTGAGAACAACAGCGCGGCCAATGTTTACATCCAGTCAGCCGAATTGAACGGCAAGCCGCTCACGAGGCCATGGATTACATTCAAGGAGATCACCATGGGCGGAACACTGCGTTTCGTGATGGGGCCGAAGCCCAACCGCGAATGGGGCGCCGCCGCCGGGGACCGTCCGCCGGCGACGATGCCCGCGGATTTTCATTACGACGACCTGCCCGCGCCGGCGCCGGAGAAGGCCACCGTGCTGCACGCACCCGTGCGTGTGGCATGCGGGAGCGAAGACCCGGTGGGCGATTTCGTGCCCGACCCGAATGTCTCCACCGGCGCGATGAACCACGCGCGCGTGAACGTGGACACGAGTGCGCCGCACGCCGCGCCCGCGGCGGTCTACCAAGGGGAATGGTTCGGGAGGGATTTTACCTACTCATTCCCGGCGACCCCGGGCGCGCATTACCTGGTGCGGCTGCATTTTGCGGAGGTCTTCGACAGCGGCGACGGGACGCGGCTGGAAAATATCTGGATCAATGGGCGGCAAGTATTGAAGGACTTCGACATTTTCGCGACGGCCGGCGTGAACAAGGCGGTGGTGAAGGAATTCCCGTCGGTCGCGCCGGATGAAAATGGAAACATCGTGATCCGCGTGGCATCGGCGCCGCGCAGCCCGGACAGGAACGCGAAGATCAGCGCGATCGAGATTTTGGACGGGAAATAACGCGCCTACTTCGCGCGCAATTCCTCGCGCAAAATTGCGGCGAGTGATTCATATTGCGGGAGGGAATTGTAAAGGTGCGCGGAGAGGCGCAGGAGGCGGGGACCGGGCCAGGGCATGATGGGGACTTCGATGCGGTGCTTCGCCCACAGCGCCTCCTGCAAGGCGGGGCCGCGGCCTTCGCCGGGAAGGGAAATGGCCGCGAGAGAGCCGATGAATCCGGCGGGGCACGGCTCGGGGATTTCCAGCGCGTCGCAAACCGCGCGCCGTGCGGCGAGCGCGAGGGCGTGGTTGCGCACCATGATTTCCGGCCAGCCGCCGGGAAGCAGCGAGCCGATGAAACGGACCGCCTCGGGAACACTCAGCCCCGGGGAGGGATCATACGTTCCCTGCCCGGCGAATTCGATCAGGAACCGGGAGCGGTCGGTGCGCGCGGCGTTTGCGCCGTGGCTGATGGTGAGCGGGCGGATGAGATGATGGCGGTCGCGGCGGACGTGGAGCAAGGCCGCGCCCTTCGGCGCGCAGATCCACTTGTGGCAGTTGCCGGTGTAATAGGCCGCGCCGAGGCGCGCGAGATTGAGCGGCACCATGCCGGGAGCGTGGGCTCCATCGACCAGCGTGTCGACGCCTCGCGCGTCGAGTTCGCGCACGAGGCGTTCGATGGGAAGGATGACACCCGTGGGGCTGGTAATGTGGTCGAGCATCGCCAGCCGCGTGCGCGGAGTGACGCATGCCAGCACCGCGGCCACGATTTCATCCGGCTCCGGGGGCGGAAAAGGAATGTCCGCGGTCACGATGCGCGCGCCGGAGCGTTCGGCGGCAAAATCGAGTGCGTTGCGGCAGGCGTTGTAGGCGTGGCTGGTGGTGAGGATTTCGTCGC
>DASZPK010000127.1:0-4940 GCA_035550335.1 Chthoniobacteraceae bacterium
ATCCTCAAGACGAGCAAAAATACGGATTTAACAAACGTTAAACACACTGTCCGGTGGGCCGGGGACACTTTCCCTGCCGAGGGGGCGAAGGGATTCAGCTTCGCCCTCAGGCCCGCGATGGTGCGCTGATTGCGTTGCGCCGCTATTTCGAGAAGTCCTTGAACTTCTTTGCGAATGCGTCGAAGTCCTTGAACTTGTCGCCGTAGACCGTCATGAACGCCTGCTTCCCGTCATTCGTCTTGAGCACCTCGGTCACGTACTGGCGGAAGCGCTCCTTCGGCAGGTCGTTCATCAAATAGCGCACGAATTTTTCGCTGGTCTGGTAGAGCTGGTCCACCTTGTCCTGCTCGGTGGGATAGATTTTCACGGCGAATAAATCGTCCAGCCCGAGGTCGGCGTAAGCGAGGTTTTTCTGGTTGTTTTTTACAGGCTCATGATTGCGCGCGGCCACGCACGCCCCTCCCATATATTCTGCAAACCCCTCGTTGAGCCAGACCGGCCAGTGCTCGAAAGGGTAGAGTCGCGAGACGACGGCGTGCGTGGTTTCGTGGGCGAGGAGGTGGGAGTCGAAGGGGGCGCCGTTGCCGTTGCTGCGGATGTTGAGGAAGAGTTCGTCGCGCATGGCGAAGCTTGCAGCCCAGAGCGGTTCGCGGGTCTCGGCGAGGAAATTGTCCCACTCGGTTTCATCCTTGAAAATGAAGACGTGCGATTTGTGGCGGTTGTATTGCGCGGGGGCGGCGCCGAGTTCCTTTGCCACGAACCAGAGGTCGTATTCGATCTCGCGGGCGACCTGCCGCGCATCGGTGATGCCGCGGAAGTGGAGGATGAAGTTGTCGGTCTCGGCGTGCTTCCAATCCTGCGGTTTGATGGCGAGCGCTTTCTGGCCGTAATCGCCGACTTCCTGGTTGCTGAGATCGGCCCAGGCTTTTTCCGTGACCGGGATGTCGCGCCGGGGCTCGGGTGGGGGCGTGAAAGGGATTGTGCCCGGCATGGCGCCGGGAGTGGGCGATGGCGACGCGAAGGGCCAGGGCGGAGGGCTGGGCATTTGCGCAGCGGCGAAATGCGCGGGGAGAAGGATGGCGGCCGCGAGCGCGAGCGCGGCGGGGTTAATAGGTTTTGTCGGGGTTCTGGGTGGCATACGTCTTGAAGGCGCGGTCGAGGTCTTCGGTCGTCGCAAAGCGCGCACCATAGACTTTGGAGAGCGCAGTTTCAAATTTGTTTCCTTGCGACATCGCGCCGAGGAAATCCGGGAATTTTGCCTCGTCCTGCGAGCAGAGGAAACGCACGAGGCGCTCCGATTCGATGTAAAACACCTTCACCTGCTTGAGATCCTCCGGGTAGGCCGTGAAATTCACGAGCGTGGCCACCGGAATGAAATCCCCCGGCGCGACGACTTGCGAGGTCGGTTTCGTGTCGTAACCGCGGGCGCGCAGGTAGGTCGCGTAGGCCTGGATGGAAATATATTCCGCGGTTCCCTCGTTCAGCCAGAGCGGCACGCCGTTGCCGAAAAAGCGGTAGATGACCAAATGCGTGATCTCGTGCCCGAGCGTGCGCCCCTTGAACTTCGCCTGCGCGTCGCGCATGATGAACAGGTCGCCCCCCGAATGGATGCCGCCCGTCCACGGGTCGAGCGACGCTTTTTTCTGGAAGGCCGCCCAGTCGTCCGCGTTTTCAAAAATGTAGATGTGGGACTTCCGCTCCCACTGCGCGGTCTCCTTGTTCAATTCCTTCGCGATCACCCCGTAGTAAAACTCCGCCTCCGAGGCCACCGGGCCCGCGACGTACCCGTGGAAATAATGATAAACAAAGTTTTTCGTCTCCGCGTGTTTCCAGAGCGTGGGTTCGATGGAGAGCGCCTCCTTGCCGAGCGGGCTGATGCTTTGGTCGCTGAGTTTGGAAAGCTCGACCTCCTCGAGGCCGCTGTTCACGCGCGGGTCGTCCGGCGGGGCGGCATCCTGCGCGCGGAGGGCCAATGCGCAGATGGGGAGCAGGAGGAATGTGAGCAGGGGGCGTGTCACTTGTGCTGCGAGTCTACCGCATCGCCGCCGGTTTTTCCACCGATGTCGGCGGGCAATCCGTCGCCGCGGAACAGCCGCACGCAAGCGGTGACCACGATGAAGTTCCCTTCGTGGCCGGGCTCCGCGGAGATGTCAAGGACCACCGGGCTTCCGTTCCAGCTGGAAAAAGCGGTGAAGAAATTGATGTCATCGACGCTTTTCGGGTCCTGCGCATCGAGCTGCTTGCGGAAATGGAAGTCGACGTTGACGTCGCAAGCCAGCGCGTTGTCCTCCATCTCGGCTTCGTTTTCCACCATGATGCCTGATTCCCCGGGGGCGAATGCCCTCAATTCCCTGTCGCCCGTGTCCCTGCCGGTATTGGGATTCGCGATATGGTTCACAATAGCACGGTCGCCCGGGGTGAAAGTGGAGGTGACGCGATCGAGGACTTTCACCGACTTCGCTGGGAGGCGCTCGATGTCAGGCCAGGCGAGGGGATGCAGAGCCAGCACGCTTGATCCCGGGGCCAGCGCGCATTCGAGCACGGAATATTCGACATGCAATTGCAACCGGCGAAACCCGGCGTTGCCTGCGAGGCGGTCGATGATTTCCTTGTCGTCGTAGGCGCCAAGCACGATGAGCGTGGCCGATTTTGTGTTGTAAATGGCGTAGCCTTCCCGGGGAAATTTGATCCCCTGTTTTTCGAAGTATCCCTTCACGTCGCGCTCGTCGGGATTGAGGTCCCGGGGTTCAATGAAGTAGCCCGGCGTGCTGGGATCACCCGCGGGCTTTGCCCCGGGGCCGGAATTAACGAATGCGGGCGGCGGCTTCGTGCCGGGCGGCGGCTGGTAGATGCGCGTCGCCGTCAGGCCCGCTGTGGACGATTGGGCAGGAGCGGGCGTGGGTTGTGGTGTCGCAGCCGGGACGGGCAGCGCTTGGTCCTGCGCCATTGCGCGCAGGGCACAGACGGCAACAATCAATGCGATCCAAAAAGATTTACTTTGAAACATAAACGCGCGCCACGATGGCAATGTATTTTCCCTCGAGGTTTTCATCGGGGTTCGTGCTGGCCGGGCGGCGGCTCACGCGGATGAGCATCGGGGTGTTGTCTTTTGCGGTGAAGGTGTTTTCGAAATTCAGGTCCATCTTTTCCGTGTCGCCGGGATTTTTCATTCCGGTGCGAATGATAAATTGTGTCTGGGCATCGACGGTCGTGCCATCGGGACCCACGACGGGCTCGGCGACCAGCATAACGCCTGTTTCGCCCGGCTGGAAACCGGCAAGAACATCCACCCGCGGATTTTTGGCTTTATCGGGCGGGGCCGGGTTCAAGACGAGGGAGGAGGTCGCGCGCTGGCCGGATTTCGTGACAAGGAATGCGGAGCCGAGAGGCCTCACCAATTCGCGCGGCAGGTTTTCCAAGTCGGAAAACGTGAACTTCTCGATATTGGGCGCGTTGGCCTTCGGCAGTGAAAACTCATAGGCGGAGAGGTCGACCCTGACCTGGCACGGACCCGCAGCGTTCAAGACTTCGGTGATTTGATCCACCAGGTCCATTTCCTCCTGCGTGTTGATGATGAACAAGCAGCCGTGTTTGCTGTCGAAAAACGCATCGCTCCCGGGAGGAAAAGTGATCCCGCTTTGCTTCAAATAATCCTTGGCGGTGACGTTCATGCGCTTGCCGTTTGCGTCTGTTGTCGTCAGGAAACCGGGAGGCACCCGATAGACCTTGAAGATCATATTTGGCGGCAGCCCGAACCGGGGGGCCTTGCGGGGTGTTGCCGCGGATGATGCGCCCAGGGGATATTTGGGTTTGGGCAATTGCCAGTTCGTTGAGTCCGCCCTTGAGACATTCGCTACTACGACAATGAATTTTCCGGGCTGATTGGGGACTGCTACCGCATGTACGACGAGCGGGCAGCCATCCACGGCAGTGAACGAGGTTACAAAATTCACCCTGGAAACGGGTGAGACCGCCCCATCGATCGCGACCAGCAAGGTGTACGCGATATTGACGTCAATGAATTCGGCCGGCCCGGCGGTCGGCTCCACTTCCAACTGGCATCCTGTTTCACCGGGTTTAAACTCATGCATCTGGTCATGGCTGGCATCCTCTTTCGCAGGCTCTTCCGGGGCTGGGTTTCCGACGCGGATGTTGACCGCGCGCCGTCCGGACTTGGTGACGACGGAAGAGCGTTCGAGCAGCCGCAGTGAATTCGCGGGAAGTTTTTGCAGTGTGGAAAGCGCCGGTTCATTCCACGGAAGCAGGTCCTTTCCGGGCGCCAATGTGCATTCATAAGCGGATATTTCCACCGAAAGCCCTTCGGACATGTGTTCCGGCTCCCCGCCCGCGAAAAGAGCGCCGACGGCGTTATTGTTTGCCGGCGTGTTGCGCAGAACGATGGCGCCCGACGGGTCATAAACCGCCGCGCTCCCCCGGGGAAATGTGATTCCATACTGGCCGAGGAACGCCGAGACATCGTATTGCCCGCTTTTCCCGATGGGGACGACGCCCGGTTTCAATTTTCGCTCGGCGCTCGGGTTGTATGGATCGAAGGATGCAAAGGTCGAAAGCGAAACGCCGACGATGTGGTATTCCAGCCTGGGATTGCCCGAAGTGTCATTCTGCTTCGGCACGGCTGCGGAGGGAAACAGCAACACTGCGGCCATGAAGAGAACGGCTGGCGTGGCTCTCGGGGGCATGGCGGCAAGCTACATAGTCCCGCGGAATTTTAACAGGAGAAAGCAGAGGAAACGGAGAAAGACAAAAATCTCTTCCCTGTTGTAAATTCTTACGTCCGCACGGTACGGCGCTTTTTGCCGCCGGTGTATTTCACCGGTTTGCGCTGCGGCTCGATCTTGGAAATGCCAGTGCCGTTTTTCAACTCCATGATCTGATCGCGCAGGAGGGCGGCTTTTTCGTATTCTAGGTTGGCGGCGGCG
>DASZPK010000128.1:0-6872 GCA_035550335.1 Chthoniobacteraceae bacterium
AAGTCGCTTTATTTCACGCTCTCCGCGCACAATTACCTCGCTTCGCGCAAACCGGAGTGGATCGCCGCGCACAACGATGCGCAGAGCATGGAGGATTTTTTTCACGCCGGGCAGGATGGCACGATCTGGCGCAAGCTTGACCGCCAGTTCCATTTCGACGCGATCCTGCTCTGCGGCGACCCGAGCGAATTCCAGCCGCTGCTCAGCTATCTCACGATGTCGCCCGACATGACGCTGGTTTACCTCGACCATACGAGCCTCATCTTCATGCGCTCGCCGGCCAAGCCGTGGACGCCCGACAATCTTCATGAGCTCAAGGAAAAATTCGCGAGCTACCCGAAGCTCGATCGCGCGAATTTCCTCACGAAGCTCGCGACCAATCTCATCGCCGCAGGCCGGGGCACGCTCGCCAAACAGACGCTGGATGAATCGCTCTCGCTCGACAGCAATTCACCCGACACGTGGACGCAGCTCGCCCACTACGACGCCCAGACCAACAACCTCTCCGGCGCGCTGGACGAAATCGACCGCGCACTGAAACTCGACCCGGGCAATTACTATGCGCTCACCACCCGCGTCCGGGTGCTCCAATTCATGAAGCGTTACCAGGATGCCATGCGCGCCTCCAACGATCTCCTGAAAACCCGCCCGGATGATTCCATGCTGCTTTACCAGCACGTGATGGTCGCCCACGACGCGGCCAAGGCCGGTGTGTCGAGCTATCGCGAGGAGATCAACACCCTGCGGCATTTGATCGACATCGTTTCCGCGCAAAAGCAGCCCGTGTCCGGTTTTCGCATCTACCTGGCGCAGGCTTACGAAATGGACGGGCAGGCCACAGCCGCGCTCGATGAATTCCAGCAGGCGCTGGACGAGGGGAGCCTCAGCGATGAGCAGGAGGAACTCATCCAGAAGCAAATGAAAAGCATCGAAAAGCAGTTGTCACAAACTCCCTAGCACGCCGGCGAGCGAGTTCCCGGGGCGTTCGAGTTTGTAAATGCGCATGCCCGCGGCGGAGGCGGCCTCCCAGTCGTGCACCGGGTCGTCGCCCACGTGCAGCGCGTGGTCCGCGGGCACACCCATGGTCGCCAGCGCCAACTCGAAAATGCGAGGGTCCGGCTTATCAGCGCCGGCTTCGCTGGAGAGAATCACGTGCTCGAAAAATCCGAGCACGCCCAACCCGTCCAAAATGGCGCGCAGCCGTTTGTCGAAGTTGGAAATCACGCCAATCCGGGTCTTCTTTGACAAAGTGGCAAGCACTTCGGGGACCTCTGGGTAAATCCGCCAAACCGAGGGCTCGGCAAAATGAGCGTAGATTTCCTCAAAGCAGTCTGCGGAAACGCGGCTGCCCGGGCTCGCCATCTCAATCACGCGGGTCACCAAGTCCCGCCACCATCCCTTGTCGTCGTCCGGGCGCGGACCGGCCAAGGCTTGCCGGGGCGGCATTTGCTTCCACACCATGCGGAAGGCCTGGTCCAAGGCTGTTTCATCCGCCCGCACGCCATGCTTTTCCGCCACGAGCCGGTAGTGATGTCCCACGGATTGAGGCAGATACATCAGCGTGCCCATCGCATCGAAGAAAACGGCCTCAATCACGGCTTCCCCCGTTGGCCTACCAGCGATTGACGTTGCCTCCCTGCTCCCATATGTTGCTGGGCAGGCTGGGGCTGAAAGTCAGTGGGATTTACATCCCGCTTTTTTTTGTACTTGGCCACAAAGATTATGAATGGCGAATTTATCGCAATATTGGATTATCTTGAGCGGGAGAAGGGCATCAAGCGGGAAGTGCTCATAGAGGCGGTTTCCAAGGCCTTGCTCTCGGCTTCCGAGAAGGCCGTCGGCCCCATGCGCGGCCTGCGCATCGACATCAACCCAAAAACGGGACATATCCGCGCCTTGGTGAATCTCTTTGTGGTCGAAAAAGTGACCAATGAGTTCGAAGAGATTTCCCTTTCCAAAGCTCGCAAGGTCAAGGAGGATGCACAGATCGGCGAGTCACTGGAAGTCGAAGTGACGCCCAAGGATTTCGGGCGCATTGCCGCCCAGACCGCCAAGCAGGCGATGATGCTGCACCTCCGCAAGGTTCACGGGCTTCCGCCCCAGTGAGTTATCCGCGCTTGACGACTCCTGTCTCCGCCCCTATATTGCGCGGAAGGCTGGTGCAGAAAGCTAGTGGGATTTACACCCCACTTTTTTTTGTCCTCGGCCACAAAGTTTATGAATAGCGAATTTATAGCAATGCTGGATTATCTTGAGCGCGAGAAAGGCATCAAGCGGGAAGTGCTCATAGAGGCGGTGTCGAACGCCCTGCTCTCGGCCTCCAAGAAGGCCGTCGGGCCGGCGCGCGACTTGCGCATTGATATCAACCCGAAGACGGGGCAGATCCGCGCTTTGGCAAATCTCGTGGTGGTCGAAAAAGTGACCAACGAACACGACGAGATTTCGCTTTCCAAAGCCCGGAAGACCAAGGCCGACGTCCAGATTGGCGAGGCGCTGGAAATCGAAGTGACACCGAAGGATTTCGGTCGCATCGCCGCCCAGACCGCGAAGCAGGCGATGATGCAGCGCATCCGCCAGGCGGAAAAGGAGATGATTTACGACGAGTTCAAGGACCGCGCCGGCGAGATCGTGAGCGGCACGGTGCGCCGTTTCGAGCGCTCGGATGTGATCGTGGACCTCGGGAAATTCGAGGCCGTGATGCCGATGCGCGAGCGGGTGTCCACCGAAGACTACAACATCGGCGACCGCATCCGCGCCTACGTAGTGGCCGTGGAAAACGGCGCGCGCGGGCCGGAGATCATCATCTCGCGCAGCCACCCCAATTTTGTCCGCCGCTTGTTCGAACTCGAAGTCAGCGAGATCGCCGACCGCACCGTGGAAATCCGCGGCATTGCGCGCGAGGCCGGTTACCGCACGAAGATCGCCGTCTTCAGCGCGAACGACAAGGTCGATCCCGTCGGCGCTTGCGTCGGCATGAAAGGCGCGCGCGTCAAAAACATCGTGCGCGAATTGAACAACGAAAAAGTGGACATCATCCGCTGGAGCGATGACCCGAAGGAATTTGTGCTCGAGGCGCTCAAGCCCGCGAAGATCAAAAGCGTGGAACTCGTGCCCGACAAAAAGGTCATGAACATCCGGGCCGACGAAGACCAGCTCTCGCTCGCCATCGGCAAGCGCGGCCAGAATGCGCGCCTCACCCACCGCCTTGTCGGCTGGGAGATCAACATCGAGAAGGACGAGACCAAGGAACAGGTGTTCGAGAACCGTGTATCGCAGGCCGCCAAGGTGCTTGCAGACTCGCTGAAAATCGAGGAAGCTGTCGCCCGCTCCCTGGTGAAGGGCGGCTTTGCGAGCGTCGATGCATTTTTGGACGTGGAGCCGCAGGATATTGCCGATTCGGTCGGCATCGATCTGGAAAAAGCCAAGTCGATCCAGGAAGCGGCCCGCAAGGAACACGAGAAGAGCATGGCTTCCACACAATAGGTGGCCCATGAAAACCGATTTTTTCCATTTTAATTTTAATGCCCACCAAAGCGACAACGAAAACCAGCGCCACGAAAAGCTCCACCTCCCATGCGAAGGAGCCTGCGGCGCATTCCACCGGCAAGGCCCACGCCAAGCCGCATAAGGACGATGCCGCTCATCCGGCCAAAACCTCCCACGCCAAGGCCGCCACTCACAAATCCGCTTCCGTAAAAAGCGCCGCTCCCGCGGAACCGGCCGCCCCGGCCGAGGCGAAGAAAACGCCGCCAGAGGTCGTTTCGCTCATCGAGCCGAAGGAAAAGAAAGTCCGCGCCCGCCCCGAAAAAGAGGCTGCGATCAAGAAAAGCCTGTTCGCGCCCATCTCGAAAATACAGGCCCAGAACGCGATTCCCACCCCGCCTCCGGCAACGGCGCCCGCACCCGAGCCAGCCACACCTCCTCCCGCCCCGCCCGCGCCTGCGCCGGCAGATGCCGGAGTTCCCGGCGATGGCGACAATGGAAAGATCATCCACATCAAGCCTCCCATCATCGTGAGGGAACTGGCGGCGCAAATGTCGCTCAAGCCGTTCCAGTTGATCCACGACCTGATGGAGATGGGCATCTTCGCGAACCAGAACCAGTCCGTCGAAACGGAGGTTGCGATCAAGGTCTGCGCGAAACATGGGTTCACTTTCGAAAAGGAAAAGCGCAAGGAAGGCGGCGGCGTCCACAAGGTGGAGGTACCCGTCATCGCGCCGGTCGCCCCCCCGAAACCCAAGGAGGAGGAACTCAAGCTCCGCGCCCCGATCGTGACCTTCATGGGCCACGTCGACCACGGCAAGACCTCGCTCATGGATGCGATCCGCAAGACGAAAGTCGCCGCGGGCGAAGCGGGCGGCATCACGCAGCACATCGGCGCATACAGCGTCAGCTACAAGGGGCATCCCATTACTTTCCTCGACACACCGGGCCACGAGGCCTTCACCGCCATGCGCGCGCGCGGGGCGAATGTGACGGACATCGTTGTCCTCGTCGTCGCCGCGGATGACGGCCTCATGCCGCAGACGCTCGAGGCGATCAGCCACGCGAAGGCCGCGAAGGTGAAAATCATCGTCGCCATCAACAAGATCGACCTCCCGAGCGCGAACGTCGACCGCGTGAAAAAGCAATTGCAGGAAAAAGACCTCCAGCCCGAGGATTGGGGCGGCGACATCGGCGTGTGCCCCGTTTCTGCCACGAAGGGCACCGGCATCAGCGAACTGCTTGAGCGCATCCTGCTCGAGGCGGAGATCATGGAAATCAAGGCGAACCCCAACGCGCTCCCGCGCGGCACGGTGATCGAGGCTCAAAATGAACGCTCCGGTTCCACCGCGACCGTGCTCATCCGCTCCGGCACGCTCAGGGTCGGCGATCCGTTCATTTGCGGCAATTATTCCGGCAAGGTGAAACGCCTCGTCGATGACTCGGGCAAGATGATCAAGGAGGCCGGCCCTTCCACACCCGTGGAAGTACTCGGTTTCGCCGGCCTGCCCAATGCCGGCGACGAATTTCTGGTGATGGACTCCGAGCGTTCGGCGAAGCAGTTGAGCGAGGAGCGCCTCGAAAAACTGCGCACCGAAAAACTTTCCACCCCGCAGCGCGCCACGCTCGAGAGCCTGTTCGACAGCCTCGCCGACGACCAGCGCAAGGTGCTCAACGTGGTCCTGAAATGCGACGTGCAGGGCTCGCTCGAGGCGCTCATCTCCTCGCTCAAGCAGATCGACAGCAAGAAGATCGATCTTGAGATCATCCACTCCGGCATCGGCCCGATCAGCGAGTCGGACATCCTGCTCGCGACCGCATCGAACGCCGTCGTCGTCGGCTTCAACGTGAAAGTCGAGAGCGGCGCACTCAACGCCGCCAAACGCGAAGGCGTGCAGATCAAGCTTTACAGCATTATTTACGAATTGATCGACCAGGTGAAGGAAGCCATGGCCGGCCTGCTCGACCCCGAGCTGCGCGAGAGCGTGATCGGCCATGCCGAGGTGAAAAAGGTGTTCGAGCTTACCAAGGGCATCGTGGCCGGTTGCCGCGTGACGGATGGGCGCATCGCCCGCACCGCGCGCGCCCGCGTGTTGCGCCGCCGCCAGCCGGTGTACGACGGCGGTCTCTCGACGCTCCGCCATTTCAAGGACGATGTGAAGGAAGTCCGTGCCGGCATGGAGTGCGGCATCAAGCTGGGCGATTTCAACGAATACGAGCCCAACGACATCATCGAGTGCTACCAGCTCGAGAAAATCCCGCAGAAACTGTAATCCGTCCCATCGGATTGCGGCGGCGCCAGGTCGCCAATTTGCCGGTGGATTTTTCAACCATGAAACATCGTCTCAAACGGGTGCAGGAAGTCATCAAGCGCGAGCTGAGCGAACTCATCCAGCGCGAGATCACTTTCGCCACGCTCGTGACCGTGCAGGACGTGGAGAGCACCCCCGATCTGAAACACGCCTACGTTTTCGTGAGTGTGCTGGGGAGCGAAGAGGAAAAGGAACGCGCCCTCGCCAAGCTCCACGACAACCGCAAGGTTTTCCAGGCCGCGATGGCCAAGCGCGTTGTTTTGAAATACACGCCGCAGTTGCATTTCAAATTCGACGAGGCGCTTGAGCGCGGCACGCGCGTCATCAACCTCCTCGAGGAGATCCAGATTCCCGATGACGAAAGCTAACTGCAGCCTTGCCGAGATCGCGCGCGCATTGAAGGAACACCAGCGCTTCGTCGTGATGAGCCATCTGCGCCCCGATGGCGATGCGCTCGGCTGCGAGATCGCGATGGGCCTTTGCCTCAAGTTGCTCGGGAAGGACGTGACCGTCTGGAACCAGGACGGGATGCTGGAGAAATACAGTTTCCTGCCGCAATCGGGCATCGTCGCAAAACCACCCTTGGTCATGGGGGACAACGCAAAAATCATCCACATCAAACCGCCGATCATTGTGAAGGAACTTGCGGCGCAAATGTCGCTAAACCCGTTCCGGTTGATCAACGATCTGATGGAGATGAACGTTTTCGCGAACATCAGCCAATCCATCCAAACTGAAACCGCGATCAAGCTCAGCGCCAAATACGGGTTTACCTTCGTCGAGGAAACCCCGGTGGCACCGGTGGATTTCGACGTCGCCATCGCATTGGACACCGCCGCACAGGACCGCGTCGGCTCGTGCCTCCCGGCCGTGGGCAAAGTAAAACTTTGGATTAACATCGACCACCACATCAGTAACAACCACTACGGCGATCTCGCCTACATCGACCCCACCGCGCCTGCCACCGGGCAGATTCTTTACGAATTGATCCGCGGCCAGGACCTGCCGTTCGACCGGGAGATCGCGGAGAATCTTTTTGTCGCGATTTCGACCGACACCGGCTCGTTCCAATATCCC
>DASZPK010000129.1:0-1544 GCA_035550335.1 Chthoniobacteraceae bacterium
CGTTTCCGGCACGATCATCTCCGGCGCTCAGGCGGCTCTCCCCCCCATCATCGATACCCGCAAGCTCATCCGTACGGCTTCCCTCGATTTCGAGGTGCCGGCGTTCGACAAGGCGGTGCAGACCATCTCGAACATCGCCACCGAGGAGCGCGGCTACATCTTCACCCAGAACTCCGGCAAGGCGGCCAACGGGAAATTGCAGGGCGAAATCGTGGTAAAGGTCACCCCCGCGAATCTCGACCGCTTTTTGCTCCGCGTTCGCGAGATCGGCGAGGTCAAGAACGAGACCGTGAGCGCCCAGGATGTGTCGAAGGATTATTACGACACCGAGTCGCGGATGCGCAACGCGCAGATCACCGAGGAGCGCATGATCGACATCCTCAAGAAAAAAACGGGCGACGTGGCCGACCTGCTTGAGGTGGAGAAACAGATCGCCGATGTCCGCGGCGAGATCGAGCAGATGCAGGGCCAGCTCAAGTATTACGACGGCCTCGTGCAGTTCGCCACCGTCACCATCACCCTCGCGGAAAAGGGCGACGTGGACCAGAACGCCGCCTGGGTGCTCACCCAGCAGGCGCAGCTCTCGCTCTTCTCGCACGATGTCGAGCAGGCCTTCACCGAGGCGAAAAACGCCGCCTCCGCAGCCAACGCGCAGACGCTCGAGTCGCACATGGAGCGCGATGTGGACGGCCGCGAGGTCGCCACGCTCCACCTGCTGCTGCCCCCGGAGAATTCCGAGGATGCGATCACGAAGATGAAATCCATCGGGCGCATCCAGACCTTCACCACGCAGACGCAGCGCGTGGCCCGCAACAACGCCGGCCCCGACACCATGAAGATCGAGCACGACAAGGTTGAGTTAAACCTTGTGATACAGCACGACGCCGAGAATCCCGTGCAGGGGACAAACATCGGCGTGCTCACCGAAGATGTGGAGGACAAGGCCAACCAGGTGAAGGCACAGGTCGCCGCCGCGGGCGCGGAGGTGAAGAACGCGGACTTCAACCGGGCGCAAAACGGCGCCGAGCTCGCCAGCATGCTCCTGCGCCTGCCGATGAAGAATTACCCGGCCTTCATCGAGAAAATCAAGATGCTCGGCACTGTGAAAGACTTCACCGTGACCCGCCGCGAATCCTCCAACGCCACCGAGGACGCCCCCGCCGAAATCGCCCTCCAGATTTACAACCAGGCCGCCGCGAATATGCGCAACGCGGAACCCGTCGCCCCAAAAATCACCGTGCACGGCACCGTGAACGAAAGCTCCTCCGCCCTGATGTGGAGCCTGCGGATGATCGGCGTATCGCTGGCCTTCCTGGCGCCATGGGCCGTGATCGGGGTCATCGCATGGTGGGTGGTCGCGATGCGCCGGCGCGCGGCGCAGAAAAGTTGAGGCGAGTTTTTGGATCGCAAGGGGTAATAATCGGCGGCGGTCCCCTGGGGATCGCCGCCGTTTTGCCAATTGCGGACTGCGCGTGTTTTCTCAATTGCGCACGTGCGCGAAGTTCCGGGGAGCGCACCCGGCTCGGGTGCTGTTTGCGGCGGCC
>DASZPK010000130.1:0-2002 GCA_035550335.1 Chthoniobacteraceae bacterium
GCGGCGGTGGCGATCACCGCGGCCCGCACAGGCGCGTGGTGGGGGCTCGGCTCGGCACTCGCCGCGGTGGGGGCGATGTCGCTCGCCGGCGCTTTCACCGCGCAGGAAATCCTGGTGCGCGCCCTCGGCATGCTCGCCAATTCCGGGCTGGTCATCTGGCTCGGCTCCATGTTGCGGCGGGGCGCGGCTGAAAACCAGGCCTACCAGGAGGGCATCGCCGACGCGGTGCCGGATTTCGTCTGGTCGTGCGGTCCCGATGGCAAACCAACCTATGTGAACACGCGCACGCTCGCGTTTTTCGGCGTGTATTTGGATGAATTCGAGCGCGACGGCTGGAAGCGATTCGCCCATCCGGATGATACAAACGGCTTCGGAAAAAATTTCCCGCCGAAAACGTGCGGCGCGGAATATTTCGATTTCGAGAGCCGCTACCGCCGGCGGGACGGTTCCTGGTTTTGGTTCGCCTCGCGCGCGGTGCCGATCCTGAACGAGCGGGGCGAGATCCTCAAATGGGTGGGCACGAGCACGAACATCGACGCGCGCAAACGCGTGGAACTCGAGCGGGAACTCCTCCTCCAGCGCGAATCGCATGCGCGCAATGAAGCCGAGCGCGCAAGCCGGATGAAGGATGAGTTCCTCGCCACGGTGTCGCACGAATTGCGCACACCGCTCAATGCGATCGTCGGCTGGGTTTACCTGCTCCAGGACGGCAAGATCACCCCGGCCGAGCTCGATGAGGGCCTCGCGGCCATCGAACGCAACACGCGCGTGCAGACCCGCCTGATCGAGGACCTGCTCGACATGAGCCGCATCATTTCCGGCCAGATCCGGCTCGATTTGCAAAACGTCGACCTTGCGCTGGTGATCGACGCCGCCATCGAATCCGTCCGCCCCTCCATCGAGTCGAAACACATCCTGTTAAACAAAGTAATCGACCCGAAGGCTGCCCATGTGCGGGGCGACGCCGCGCGCCTTCAGCAGGTGGTCTGGAACCTCCTGACGAACGCGGCGAAATTCACGCCGAAGGACGGCCGCGTGGAAATCGCGGTCTCAAAATCCGACGTGCGCGTGGAAATTCTCGTGAGCGATTCCGGCGAGGGGATTTCCCCCGCGTTTCTCCCGCACATCTTCGAGCGGTTCCGGCAGGCCGACGCCTCAACCACGCGCCGGCACAGCGGCCTCGGGCTTGGGCTGGCGATTGTCAAACAACTGGTCGAGTTGCACGGCGGTTCCGTCGAGGCCAGGAGCCCCGGCGAGGGACGAGGGGCGACATTCCGCGTCGTGCTTCCCATTCCCGCGGCACCCGGAGCGGCGGCGGAAAACATCCATCCGATCTCCGCCATCCCCGCCGCGAAAACATCGCAGGAAAACACCCGCCTCCGGGGGGTGCAACTGCTCGTGGTGGATGATGAACCGGACGCGAGGGAGATTGCGCGGCGCATCCTCACCGGCCAGGGCGCCGAAGTCACCGCCTGCGAATCGGCGGAGCAGGCCCTCACCCGCCTGCGCGCGGGGAAGCATTTCCATGTGTTGATCAGCGACGTCGGCATGCCGGGGATGGACGGTTACGACCTTATCAAAACGATCCGCGATTCAAGCCTTCCCGACTGCCATATCCCTGCGATCGCCCTCACCGCGTTCACCCGCACGGAGGACCGCCAGGCGATGCTGCAAGCGGGATTCGACATGTTCATCCCCAAGCCGGTGGATCCCTCCGAATTGATCGCCGCCGTGGAGCGCTGCGCAGCGCGCGCCATCCGCGAACTCGCCGCCCCGCGAACGATTTCCGCCTGAGACGGGCCTAGGTTTTCATATCCGGATAAAGCGTCTTCACGCAATCCGGGCAGATGCTGTGGGTGAAAAGCGCGTCGGTATGCCTCTGGATGTACGATTCCACCTCGGACCAGGCGCCTTTTTGGTCGCGGATTTTTTTGCACGAGGAGCAGATCGGCAGCAGGCCGCGCAATTGCTGGACATTGGCGAGGGCGGTGTCGAGTTCCTC
>DASZPK010000131.1:0-4698 GCA_035550335.1 Chthoniobacteraceae bacterium
GCGCGACTTTGTAATAATACTCAATCACCTGCGCCTTCACGATGTGGTCCTCCGGGAAGAAAACTTTCGCGAGGTTCGAAAGCTCGATCTTCCGTTTACCCACCTGCACGATTTCTGTTTTGGAAGAGGCCATTCGGTTGCGTTTTACCAAATCCCGCAGGCTCAAACGATGTTTTTGTAACCATTTGGCACGAGGCGTGGTCTTTTATGAAAACAATACGCGCCACGAGGCGCACCTGACTTATGAAATTTCACTCCCGTTTACTCCTGACTGCCTGCGCCTGCGGCGTATTCGCCCTTTTTGCTCCGGTCCTTCAAGCACAGGATTCCAACCCGCCGGCTGTCGCGCAGCGCCCGGGCGGCGGGGAAAACCGCGTGGCTATCCTCGAGAAAGTGGCCAAGGCGCTCGGCCTCACCGACGAACAAAAAGCCGACATCAAATCCCTCGTGGAGCAGCGGCGGGCGAAAGTGACTGCCGTGCGCGAAAATAAATCCCTCTCCCTCGAACAAAAACGGGAGCAGATCAAGCAGATCGCGCAATCCAGTTTCCAGGAAATCAAAGGCATACTGACTCCCGAGCAGGCGCAAAAGCTGGAGCAGATCATCGCCACGGTCCGGGAACGTCGCGCGCAGGGTCAGCAGGGATAACCACTATCTGTAAACCCGGAAACGCCGCGCTGCCACAATCAAAAGCAGCCCTGCCATCGTCGCGAATGCCCAAGCGGGCACGGCCGGCACAGACGGGTTTACGGTGAGGTTATAAGTCTGCGATGTCAGGTCGCCAGCCGAATCGACCACATCCACCGTATAACTCGCGGCGTCGGTGCTGGAAGGATTCGCGATGGTGTACGAAGTGGACGTTGCACCGGAAATGGCAGCGCCATTCTTATACCATTGGTAACTCAGCGAGCCCGAACCCGTGGCGCTGACCGAAAAGGTGACGGCCTGTCCCGCGTTCACCGTCTGGCTGCCCAGCAGCGTCGTGACCACCGGGGGCGGTACGCGGATTTCGATGCCGCAGATCAGCGCGTTGTCCTTCACGTTACTGAATTGAATAACGAATTGCCCGCTCCCGTTCGCTGCTTTGGTAAATTGCTGGATGGTTGCCACGTCCTTGCCGCCGCTCGTGTTGTAGACATCGAAGCTGGAAAGCACTTGCGTCCCGTTAATCGATACATTGAAAAGCCGGCTATTCGCAGCCGACCAGTAGGTTTCCGCGAAATGCAGGCGCACGAGATAGTTGGCGCCCGGTGCCAACCCGCCGATGGTGTAGGTGCAATTACCAAAGCGGTAGGTCTGGTAAACCGCCTGCGGCGCCGGGCTCGTGACGTTCGAGGTGTTGATCACCGCGGTCACGGAACTGGCCGTGCCTCCCGAATAATCGGTGTCGGTGATAAATTGACCCGCGGCGCTGGTGCTGCCGCAATCAACTGCAAACGCCGGCGGAGGCAAGGAATAGCTGTTCACTTGGGTGGAATAGACGCTTTCGCCGATGGAATTCACGGCGGTGATCACGTAATAGTAGACGGTGCCGGGCATGGCGCCCGAATCGGTATAAGTCGTGGTGGAGGAACTCCCGATGGTCGTATACGGGCCGCCGCTGGAAGTCGCGCGCTTGATGTTATAACTACTCGCCCCGGCCACAGGGTTCCAATTCAGGGTGATTTGCGAGATGGCCGCGCTCGCGGCAACCCCGGATGGCGCACCGGGCGCGGGCGCTGTGTAATTTGCGTTCGTCGTGCTGATGCCCGTGTATCCGGGAATCGTCATCGTGCCGACGATCGAGCCGTTGTTGTAAACCGAGACGGCCTGGGTCGTCGCCTGCGGGTTATAGACCACGTAAGTCCGGACACCCGTTGTCGAATTGTAATAAACCGCGCTGGTCGGAATGCTCGTGGTATAATTTGCATCCTGATTGCCAACCAGCCGCATCGCGTGGATGAGGTAGTAAGTCGAGCCGGCCCAGCTCGTGTTGGTAGCGATATCCTCCTTCGCGGTGTAATAGTTATCGAACATCGCAGCGGCGTTGTCGTGGTCCCAAAGCGCCTGGTAGGCGAGCACGTAATCCCCGGGATAGCCGGTGAGAATATCGGGGGTGCTCTCCGAGGCATTGGCCACGTACACCCACTGGTTGTTTGAAGCAGGCGCGGCAGCATTTGCGGCAATTGCAGTCCCCGAGTAATAGACCGAGCTGTTGTAATTCACCCACGTTCCGTTTGCGTAGGCCGCGGTGCCGCTCCATGCCGGGTAACTCGCGGCCCAGTTGTCGCGCTCCGTCCACATGGCCTGCAGCTTGGCCGTGGCGGTGGCGGTCTGATTGCGAACGAGGTAATTGTTCCAATGGTTGGAAGGCACCATCTGGATCGCATAGTCCCAAACCGGATCGGCTGTGAAATAGTTGCCGTACACGATGCTGTCCCCCCAGACCTGTCCTGCCCACGCCCGGCCATAGACGCCCGGGAAATTCGAGTTGTAAAGGTCCTCCCAGTATTCGTTCACGGCCGCGCTTTCCATCGCGAAACCCATCGCGCCGGCGGAGGTCATGTCGCTATCGTTCATCATGCTGCCGAGCAGATAAACGCCGGCCCAGGAGTTCATCGCCTCGGAGCTCGACTCCTGGTTTTCGCCGTTGGGGCTGCTCATGCCGCCCGCGTTGGAATGCCCCTCCCAGACGTCGAACATGCGGAGGAAAGGCTCGCTGGTGTCGGTGCGGTCGTAATTGGCGAAAGTCTTGACCACCTGCTTCATCATCGGACCGTAATTCGCAAGGTATTGCTTGTCATACATGCCGAGGAGTGCGCCGGCGACGGTGAAATAACCGTAGTGGAAATGCAGGTCATTGAACGCCTGGGAGCCATAACTCACATCGAATCCTATCAAGGCGTGCCAGTTGGAATAAGTCGCGAAAAAGCCCTGCGTCTCGCCCGGCGTGTACGTATACCAATTCTCCAGGGCCGTGCGCAGCGCGCTCTCCAGCCGGTTGAAATCCGTCGTATCTCCCATCTGGTAAGCCTGTGTCATGTATTGCGCGCAGAGGCCGAGCGCCTTCCCGGAACCGTAGGTCTCGCCCAGCATGGTGCCGGGATTAAAATTGGCCATGTACGAGCTCATCCGCGCGGGTTGGTAATCATTCACAGTCCCGGTGGAAACCGGCGCGGGGAGGACGGGCGCGATACCGTTGAACGGGAAGTCAATCTGGAAGCTGTTGCCCGTGGCGCACTTCATGATGCCGCGCTGTGTCTGGTAAGTATAGGAACTGAAGCTGAAATTGGTCGTGGTTGTCCGGTAATGATGCGGCAGCCAGCCTTGGATTGTGTTTTGGTTTGTGCCTTTCAGCGGAGTGGTGCTGATATTCCAGTTCGTGATCACCCGGCCGTGTTGCTGGTCGAGGCTCCACGATATCTGCGTGTTGGTGGGCCGGGCGAATGCGACATTGTTGAACTCCGCGAGATTCGCCTGCGCGGGGAGATACCCGACCACCATATAGTTATTGCTGCCGGATAATTGTGGCTCCATGTAAGTCGTGCCGCCGCTGCCGCCGATGGCGCACGTGGTGTTGTCGGGCAGGAAGACGCCATACCATTTGCCATTGAAATTGAATGACATGGCGCTCGCCGTAAATGTACCGGAGGCGGGGGTGATGGCGTTGTTATTCGTGTCGTAAAAGGTGGTCGACGCGCCAAGGATTATTTTCGGATTCATGCCAGTCCAAGTCGTCCACGTGAAAGGAATGCCGCGCGCCATGGTCACATCGACCTCGTCGCCGTAAGAATCGGGCAGCTTGAAATCGACGTTCCAGTCGCCCCAGTTTGTCACGGTCGTGTTCGTCGCGACAAGATCGCCGCCATACCGACCGGAGGGCTGGTTCGAATCGCTCTCCACGATCTGGTCGCACGCGATGAATCCCCATGAGCCGGTCGACGTATCCACAATCTGCACGGTCGCGGTTTGCCCCGCCCATGGCGAAATGTCCCAAGTCACCCACTGGAACGCCGTGGTGTTCGATCCCGATGCGGTGAGCACGACATTGCCATTCACGACCAATTGCACGGCCGTGGCCGCGGTGTTTCCGCCGCAAATGAGGAAATTGAGGTAATGCTTCTGGACGGTAAAACTCGGCAGCGCGAGCGTGCCGGTGGCGGGGTCGCCCGCATCGCGCGTGCTCGCGCAGTAACTTCCCATCATCCCCGTGAGACCGCTGCCAGTGGACGGCGTAGCGGCAAAACCAGTGCCGGTCCGTGTGCTGCCCGCGGGGTAACCGTTTTCAAAATCGGCAATCAGGATGTCCGCCGCCGGGATGTGGTAAGGAATGTCCCCGTGGATCGGCAGCGGAGTGCCGGGATTGATCGCCCCCTGCGGGCTGCCGTTGCCATTGGCCGCCTGCCAGGAGTTCGCATAATAAAGCTCGAGGCCGTAGCTCTCCGGGTTCACGCGGCTCGGGATCACCCACATGTTTCCGCCGTAAGGATCCTGCTGGATGACATATTGGTTCGTGCCGGAGGGGAGATAGGAGCGGTTTGCGATGAGGAGATCGGTCCACCAGTGGTCCGTCGGAATCGGCGTCCCGCTCAGCGCTGGAGAGAGGTGAAGCAGGCTGTAATACTGGCTGATCTGGTTGGCCGGCAACCCGTAGTAGCTGTCGTTGCTTTGGTCGGCGGAGGGCACGGAATCCGCGTACGAGCCCGAGCCGCTCTGCAC
>DASZPK010000132.1:0-4945 GCA_035550335.1 Chthoniobacteraceae bacterium
CCTCCACCAGCGCGTTAGTCTTGAAATAGAAAACCGTGCGCTTGAGTCCCTGCTGAAGGAGGCCCTCGACCGTCCACGCCTCGCGGTCGGCCACCATGTGTTTGTCGACCACCGTGGCTTTCGCGCCGGCCAGCAATTTCGAAAGGCGGTCGTCGGATTCGCCCCACTGGAGGCCGAATGGAGGAGGGATTTCATCTGCTGATGCGCGCAACGGCAGAAGCGACATCAATATCAGCAGATGGAAAATGACGAATGACGAATGACGAAAGACCAAACCCCCGCCATGACGCTTGATTGCTCCGCCAGCCCTTTCGGGCTTCGTCATTCTTTCGTCATTCGTCATTCGAGCTTCGTCATTTGCGAAGCAGGGCTCAGCCTTTCTTCGCGGTGCTCTGAATATATAGCTCGCGAAGCTGCTTGAAATCAACCTCAACCGGCGAGTGGGTCATCAGGTCGGTGCCGCGGTTGTTTTTCGGGAAGGCGATCACGTCGCGGATGCTCTCCGCGCCGGCGGCGAGCATGACGAAGCGGTCGAGTCCGAGCGCGATGCCGCCGTGGGGCGGGGCGCCGTAGCTGAAGGCGCGCAGGAGGTGGCCGAATTTCGTCTGCTGCTCCTCGGGCCCGATGCCGAGCGCCTCGAACATCTTCGCCTGCAAATCGCGTTCGTGGATGCGGATGCTGCCGCCGCCGAGCTCGACGCCGTTGAGCACCACGTCGTAGGCAACCGCGCGCACCTTGCCGTAATCGCCCGCCTGCATGAGCGCGATGTCCTCGGCTTTCGGGCGGGTGAAGGGGTGATGCATCGCGACCCAATGGTTGTCCTCGGGGCTATACGCGAAGAGCGGGAAATCGACGACCCAGAGGAAATTGAGCACCTCGTTGCCGGGGATGAGCTTGAGCAGGTCGCCCACGCGCAGACGCACACGGCCAAGCGTCTCGCACACGGCTTCCCATTTGTCCGCGCCGAAGAAGAGCACGTCGCCCTCGACGAAGCCCATGCGTTCCGCGAGCGCGGCCTTCTCGGTATCGCTGAAAAATTTCACGATGGGCGATTCCCATTCGCCGCCCTTGCTCCATTTGATGTAGGCGAGGCCTTTCGCGCCGAACTCGGTCTTGACCCATTCCTCCCATTTCTTGAGCTGCTCCTTGCTCAGCAATTCTGCCGCGCCTTTGGCATTGAGCGCCTTGATCACGCCGCCGCCATCCATCACGGAGCGGAAGACCTTGAATTGCGACTGCGCGAAAATGCCGCCGAGGTCGACGAGTTCGACGCCGAAGCGCGTGTCGGGCTTGTCGCTGCCGAAGCGGTTCATCGCGTCGTGGTAGCTCATGCGCGGGAAGGGCGTCGGGATGTCGAGGCCCTTCGCCTCCTTGAAGACGCGGACGAGCAGGCCCTCGACGAGCTTCTGGATGTCGGTATCAGTCACGAACGACGCTTCGACGTCGATTTGCGTGAATTCCGGCTGGCGGTCGGCCCGCAGGTCTTCGTCGCGGAAACAGCGGGCGATCTGGAAATATTTCTCCAGCCCGGCGACCTGCAGCAATTGTTTATACTGCTGCGGCGCCTGCGGGAGCGCGTAGAACGAGCCGGGCGTGAGGCGCGATGGCACGAGAAAATCCCGTGCCCCTTCGGGCGTCGGGTTCGAGAGGATGGGCGTCTCGATTTCAAGGAAGCCCTGGTCGTCAAAATAATCGCGCGTTGCCTTCACGATGCGGTGGCGCAGCTTGAGATTGTCGAGCATGCGGCCGGTGCGCAGGTCCAGGTAGCGGTACTCCATGCGCAGGTCCTCGTTCACCCTCGGGTCGTCGAGCGGGAAGGGGGGGACATCGGCCTTGTTGAGGATTTTCAATTCGTTCACGTTCACCTCCACTTCGCCAGTGGCTAGTTTCGAATTGATCGTTTCGGCCGGGCGGGCGACGACATGGCCGGTGACCTGGATCACATCCTCGCTGCGCAGCTTGCTTGCCTCCAACGCCAGCTCGGGAAATTCCTGCGGGCGGAAAACGAGCTGCGTCACGCCTTCGCGGTCGCGCAGGTCGATAAAGATGATGCCGTGATGGTCGCGGTTCGTATTGACCCAGCCGCAAAGCGTGATGGTTTTGCCGATGTCGGAGGTGCGGAGCTGGCTGCAGTTGTGCGTGCGATACATGGAATTTCAGATTTCAGATTTCAGATTTAAGATTTGGGCTGGGTTTGCTACCAGGTCCTCGTGTAAAACGAGCGTTTCCTCGCGCGTGGCGAGCGTCTTGATTTTCACCTGCGGCCATTCGTCGCCAACGAGAACGGTCGCCGTTGCGCCGAGTGACTCCGCGGCTTGGAATTGCTTGCCGACCTTGGCCGGAGCGAGGGGATAATCGACTCGGAATCCCTTGTCGCGCAGTTGCTGCACAAGCGAAAGCGCCTCGGGGCGGCGTTCCTCCTTGGCAATGACGAAATAAATATCCGCCGAGCGGTTTTGCGAAATCCACGCGTCCATTTTGGCTTTCGCGGCGGGCGTTTCGTCGATGAGGATGCCGAGAACAACGTCGCCCATGCCGAACCCGAGGGCGGGGAGGTTTACTTTGCCATCGCTCATGAGGGAAAGAAGATTGTCATAGCGGCCGCCCCCAGCGAGGGCGCGCTCTTCCTTCGCCTTGTCGAAAACCTCAAATACAAAGCCGGTGTAATAGGCGAGGCCGCGCACGATGGTGAGGTCGAATTCAATGAAACCGTCCAGCCCACGCGCGCGCAGGTCGGAGGCGATTTGCGTGAGCGTGGTGGCCTCGGAATGGGGATTTGCGATGAAGGCTTTCACGTCTTCCAGCTTGATGCCGAACCCGGAGAGCTTCTTCGTGTTTTCCTCGGGTGAAGTCCGCTCAAGTTTGTCCACGACCGAGAGGAAATCCGGAAGACGTGACTCATCCACTCCGCGTGCGCTGGCAAAAGCCGCCCACGCCCCGCGGTCGCTCACGCGGACCACGAAGTCCTCCTTCCCGAAACCGAACGCGCGCAGCAAGTCGATGACCACCGCGATGAGCTCCGCGTCCGCCGCGGGCGACGCCTCGCCGATGATGTCCGCATTGAATTGGTAAAACTCGCGCCCGCGCCCGCGCTGCGGCTTCTCATAGCGGAAGAATTGCGGCACGCAGAACCACTTGAGCGGTTTTTTGAAATCGCGCTCCCGCGCCGCCACCATGCGGGCAAGGGTGGGGGTCATCTCCGGACGGAGCGTCACGTGGCGCTCGCCTTTATCCACAAAATCGAAAAGCTGGCCGACCAGCTCGCCACCGCTCTTTTTCTTGTAGAGCTCGATCGGCTCCAGCACCGGGCCGTCGTATTCCACGAAACCATATCGGCGCGCGACCTCGCGCCACGTCGCGAGGATGTAGTTCCGTCGCGCGCAGTCGTCGGGGTAAAACTCGCGAAAGCCGGGCAGCAGTTGCATGGGAAGGTCGAAAATAGGGCCCGCGCCGGTCTTTTCAAGCGCAAACAGCCGCGCGAAACCGGCTCGACGAAACGCCCGCGCTCCGCAATATTGCCGGGCTTCCGCGATGCTCTCCAATATCAAGCTCCGCCATTTCCGCTGCTTCGAATCGCTGGAGTGCGAATTCGTGCCGGGGGCGAATGTGATCTACGGGCCGAACGCCCAGGGCAAGACCTCGCTGCTGGAGGCGGCGTGCGTGCTGCTCCGCCTGCAATCGCAGCGGGTGACGACGCTCGCCCGCGCGATCCAGCACGGAAAGCGCAGCTTTGTGCTCGACGGGCATTATAACAAGCGACACCTCCAGTTTTACTTCAGCCGCGACCGCAAGAAACTCGCGCTCGATTCCGTGGAGCAAAAATCGGCGACCGAATATTTGCAGGCGGGCCGCGTGGTTTTCTTTTCCAACCATGACATCGATCTCGTGCGCGGCGCGGCGGAGAAGCGGAGGCGGTTCCTCGATTTCGTGGCGGTTCAGGTCGACGCCGTCTACCGCAAGCACCTGCGCGATTACGAGCGGGCGCTCCGTTCCCGCAACGTGCTGCTCAAAGCCCCGCAGCCGAAATGGCGCGAGATCGTCGCGTTTGACCAGCCGCTGATCGAGGCGGGGGATTACCTTGCCGCCGCGCGCCGGCGACTGCTCGCCGGTCTCCAGTCCACAGCCAACGAGGCGCAGCGCCAGATCAGCGGTTCCGCGGCGGAGAAGCTGGAATTGAAATATATGCCGGGCTTCGACGGGACGTTTGCCTCGGCGCTGGAAGCCGCGCGCCCGGAGGATTTGCGGCTGCGCCAGACAAATGCCGGGCCGCATCGAGACGATGTCGCACTCATTCTCAACGATCGCGGGCATGAGTTCGCTTCCGAGGGGCAGCAGCGCAGCCTTGTGCTTTCCCTGCGCGTGGCGCAGGCGCGGCTCATCGAAGCGCACGCAGGCGAGACGCCGCTATTTCTCATGGACGATATCTTCGGCGAGCTCGACGTGCCGCGGCGCAATGCCCTGCTGGCCGCGCTTCCGCCGCACGCGCAAAAATTGATCAGCACCACGCACGTCGATTGGATGCAGACCGGCTACGCGCAACAGATCAGGCGCTTGTCGGAGGGGACGCTCACTGCGTTCCAGTGAGTGGCCCCGGGGTCTGCATTTTACCTTGCGTTGGCGGCGGAAATTTAATCTCGTGGAGGCAGGGAACCCCAGCATCGTAATCCCATGCCGGAATTCGTAACTTTTCATCCCGCGCTCGCTTTATCCACCGACGACTCGGCTTTTTCCAGCTTGGGGGCAATACCGGGGCTCCTTTTGTTCGTGGTCGTATTCATCATCGTCGGCATCTGCATGGCCGCCTCCTCGCAACGGCGGTCATGGGAAGGGGCGACCGTGACCGTGCTCGTCTGGTTTTGCGCCGGGTTGTTGATACGGCCGTGGACCTATTTCACGAACGGCCCATCCAGGATCGAAACGGACGCCTATTGGACGCCGCTTTGGA
>DASZPK010000133.1:0-2610 GCA_035550335.1 Chthoniobacteraceae bacterium
GTCGAAAGTTTCGCGCGGCTGGAGGCAGTTGTCGCACCCGTTGCAATTTTCCCCGGGGTAAGTCTCGCCGAAATAGAGCAGCAATTCCGCCCGCCGGCACGCGGGGCATTCGGCGTAATGCACCATCTTTTGCAACTGCTCGCGCGCGATGCGCTGCTCGTCGGGATCGGGCTTTTCGTCGATGAAGCCCGTTTGCTTGACCACGTCGCCGGCGCTGAAAAGGAGCAGGCATTCGCTCGGGAGCCCGTCGCGCCCGGCACGCCCGGTTTCCTGGTAGTAGCCCTCGATATTTTTCGGCAGGTCGTGGTGGATGACAAAACGGACGTTCGGCTTATTGATCCCCATGCCGAAGGCGATGGTGGCGCAAATCACGCGCACCTCGTCGCGGAGGAATTTCTCCTGGTTGGTGGCGCGCACGGAATCGTCCAACCCGGCATGGTACGGCAGCGCGGCGATGCCATCCTCCACCAGCCGCTCCGCCACGGACTCCGCGGCCTTGCGGCTCTGGCAATAGACGATGCCGCATTCGTCGCGGCGTTTGCGGATGAAGGCGAGCACCTGGTCGTACGGTTTCGATTTCGGCACGACGCGGTAGCTGAGATTCGGACGGTTGAAACTCGCGATGTATTGCCGCGCATCGCGCAGGCCGAGATACTTGACGATGTCCCCGCGCACGTGCTCGGTGGCGGTGGCCGTGAGCGCCATGAAGGGGACGCCGGGGAACAATTCGCGCAGCCGCGCAAGCTGGCGGTACTCCGGGCGGAAATCGTGCCCCCACTCGCTCACGCAATGCGCCTCGTCGATGGCGATGCGGGAGACGTTCCATTTCTTCATCATCTCGAGCGTGCCGTCGAGCATGAGGCGCTCCGGGGCGGCGTATAACAAGCGATACTCGCCGTTGAACAAACCGCGCAGGCGCTTGCGCGATTCATCCGCGCCGAGGGTGGAGTTCAGGAAGGTCGCCGGAACGCCGCTGGCCTGCATGGCATCCACCTGGTCCTTCATCAGCGCGATGAGCGGCGAGACCACGAGCGTGAGCCCCTCGCCCACCATGGCCGGGAGTTGGAAACAGAGCGATTTGCCCCCGCCGGTGGGCAGCAGCGCGAAGACATCGCGCCCCGCGAGCGCGTCCGAAATGATCTCCTCCTGCAACGGGCGGAATACATCGAACCCGAAATAGCGCTTGAGCGCGGGGAGAAGCGAGGGCGCGGATTTGGTCACGCGCTATTATTTACCGGGCGCGCCGCGCGGGCAAGCGCACACATCCACCAGGTGCGGAAATTACTCCGCCGCGGCTTCCCCGCCCAAGTCCTCGCCCACCATGTAGCGGGTGAAGCGGCGGATGACGATGTTCTCGCCCAGCTCGGTGATCTTGCTCGTCACGAGGTCCTTGACCGTGATGTCGGGGTTCTTGATGAACGCCTGGTCGAGCAAGCAGATCGTGCTGTAATATTTGTCGATTTTTCCCTCGACGATTTTCTCGACGATGTTTGCCGGCTTCCCCTGGATCTGGGCGCGATACACCTCGCGTTCCTTTTCAAGCAACGACTGGTCGACTTGATCACGGGTCACGAAGAGCGGGTGCGAGGCGGCGATGTGGAGCGTGATGTCCTTCACGAATTCGCGGAAATTTTCGTTCTTGGCGACGAAGTCGGTCTCGCAATTCACCTCGACGAGCACGCCCACCTTGCCTTGCAGGTGGATGTAGGAGGCGACCACGCCTTCCTTTGTCGCGCGCGAGGATTTCGAGCCGGCTTTGACGATGCCCTTGGTGCGCAGGATGGTCTCGGCTTTTTCAGCGTCGCCACCGGCCTCGGTGAGCGCTTTTTTGCAATCCATCATGCCCGCGCCGGTTTTTTCCCGGAGTTGTTTCACCAGTTGCGAATTAATTTCGGTCTTTGTGTCGCTCATAAAAAAATTGTCGCTTGAGATTTATCAGGGTTGGAATGAAGAAGGCGCGGATGCCGGAAGCATCGCCGCTTTCTTCGGGAAAAAAACAGGACGCTGCGGGGCTTACTCCGATACGCCGGAGAGCGCGGCTTCCTCGCGGCGGGCGGGATCGTGGCTCGCGCCAACGATTGCGTCGACCAGCTTTTGCAGCACGATGCGGATGGCGCGGATGGCGTCGTCATTCCCGGCGATGGGATAGTCGATCAATTCCGGGTTCGCATTCGTGTCGACGATGGCGATGGTCGGGATCTTGAGCCTGCGCGCCTCGGCGACGGCGATGGCTTCGCGGGAGGTGTCCACCACGATGAGCACGTCGGGCAATTTCTGCATGTCGCGGATGCCTTCGAGGTTGCGCTTGAGTTTTTCACCGTCGCGGCGGAGGGCGGAGAGTTCCTTCTTGCCCATCTTGGAATATTCGGGCGCCTTCTCGATCTCCTCGATGTATTTGAGATGCGCGATGCTCTTGCGGATGGTGGCGAGGTTCGTGAGCGTGCCGCCGAGCCAGCGCTGGTTCACATAAAACTGCCCGGACGCATGCGCCGCCTCCTTCACCGCCTCCTGCGCCTGCTTTTTGCAGCCGACGAAAAGCGCCTTGCCGCCGCGCTCGATGACTTCGCCGAGGAACTGCGTGGCCTGCTGGAGTTGCTTCACGGTCACGCC
>DASZPK010000134.1:0-2104 GCA_035550335.1 Chthoniobacteraceae bacterium
CGATCTCCCGAGAAAACGCATCGCCCTCTCGATGAAATCGAAGCCCGAGATCGGCGCCGCGCGCGGCCAGCGCACCGAGCCCGGCCCGCGCAACGAACGCGGGGGCGGAAATTTCAAGCCGCGCGAGTCCAAACCGGCGGCGGGGAACGATTGGTTTACGCAGGCGCTGAACAAAAAGTAAGCGTCTGCCCGCGGCGATTCAAAAACCCGCTGGATTAATCGGGGTGAAAATGTTTCACTCCGTAAACCATCGACCATGTGATGAAATCGCTCCTTCTCTTCACGGCCATCGCTCTCGCAACCGCCATCGCTGTAATCGGCTCGAACCAAACACAAGCCCAGCCGCCGCTGTCGCAAACGGAGTATTACCAGGCGAGCCCGACCCCGTCGGCCTCGCCGTCGCCGCGCCGCAGCGCCGCCCCTTCCGTACGCTCAACGCCGGCACCCGCGCATGCGACGGCCACGCCGGCCCGCCGCGCCACGCCCTCCCGAACCGCTACGCCGGTCAAGACCCCAACCCCCGTCCCGACACCTGTTCCCACTCCCGCGCTGGCCAGGCACGAGAACGTCAACGACATCGCCCGTTTCATAGCCGGCCTCCCACCCGAACATGACGCGCAATTGACCAAGCTCGCGCAGGCCGCCGAGTGGACCGCCTACGCCGCCTACATGAGCAAAGCCTGGCAGCGCTTCGACGAGGCAAAACTCGTGCGGCTCAGGACGTGGACCGCCACGGAACTCGGCCCGTTGCACATCAAGACGGTTTTCTATCCCTTCAGCGGCCCGGATTATACCTACGCAACCACCTATTTCCCGACCGCCTCCACCTATATCCTGTGCGGGCTCGAACCGGTGGGAGACGTTCCCTCGGCGGAAAAACTCCAGCCGCTCATCAACTCGCTCGGCTGGCTCCAGTCGTCGTTTAAAACATTGTTAAACGCCGGGTATTTCGTCACGCAGGACATGAACGTTGAGTTGAAGATGAGCCCCATGCAGGGCACGCTTCCCATCATGTGCGTGATGCTCGCCCGCAACGGCGACCGCATCACTTCCATCTCCACGGGCTCCTCGTTCGCTGAAATCCAGTTCGTGCCGGCGAAGGGCGGCGGTGAAAAATCGCTCTTCTATTTCTCCAGCGATCTCAGCAACGGCGGCTTTGCCAAGGGCGGCGCGCTGCGCAATTTCCTCGCAAAGACGCACCCCGATACCGCTTACATCAAATCCGACTCCTATCTCCTGCACGAGGACGAATTCTCCGCGGTGCGCAACTTTTTGCTAACACAGTTTAACACCATCGTGCAGGATGATTCCGGTATCCCGCTGCACGATTTCGACCTGAAACGCTGGAACCTGAAGCTCTACGGCGTTTACGCCCAGCCGCTCGACATCTTTGCACAGTACGCGCAACCCGATCTCGGCGACCTTTACAAGAAGACCCCCAACGTGCCGGGGCTCGAATTCGGCGTCGGCTACCATTGGGACTACAAGGAGGCGAATCTCATGGTTGCCACCGCCAAAGCCCCGGCGGAACAATCCGTCCCCGAGCCGCGGGCTGTCCCCGCGCCACATCGGTAAACAGTTGTCAACATGCGCGCTTTCGCGTTCGCACTGGCATTTTTTCTTTCCTTGCGCCTCGGCGCAGCCGATCCCGCGCAGCCCCTTGGGTGGGACGGCTATCGCACGATCATGTGGGTCGGCGATTCCGCGTGGAAGAAGCCGGAAAAATTCCCGCTCTTCCTGCAGCGCCTGCGCGAGATGGGAGTCAACACCGGCATGGTCCACAACGATGGCGACCCGCGCCCTTTCATCGACGCAAAGTTTCCTTATTACGTCGAGAACATGGTCAACAAGGGCCTCTGCCTCAAATGGAACTCGAACGTGACCGACTGGGATGCCTTTGTGACCAAATGGGCGAAGGGCGGCCGCCCCGAGTCGGGCCTCATCCGCGACTATTGCCTCGACGACCCGAAGTGGCTCGACTGGGCGCGCGGCACGATGCAGGCCCTCGTTCGCAAGAACATGGCGGCATCGCCCGTCGCCTACGACATCCGCGACGAACTCTCGACCACGCTTTCCGCAAACCCGTTCGACTACGATTTCAATC
>DASZPK010000135.1:0-8310 GCA_035550335.1 Chthoniobacteraceae bacterium
CTGGGCGAACTCGCCATCTCCAACCGCACCGCCACATGAACACAAACACATCATCCTCGAATCCCGAAGCCCGCGATTTGTTGAAGCGGCGTCACCGCTGGACACGCCTCGGCTGGCCGCTCACGATTGCAAACCTTGGCCTGCTCGCCACGTTGATATTGCTCTTACGCGCGAATCCCGCTCTCGCGCAGGTGCAGGCGTGGGGAAATCTCCCGGCTTGGTGGGCGGCCGGCGCGGGCGCGTCGCTTTTCGTCGCGCTGGTTTTCCTCGCGGCGCGCAGGCGCACGATCACCCACAGCGCCCGCCACCTCGACGCCACGCTCGATGCCAGGAACCGCCTCGAAACGACCGCCATACTCGGCGGCGCCGATGATCCCCTCGCCCGCGCCCAGCGCGACGAGACCACGGAGTTCCTGCGGAGCCATCCCGCACCCACGCATCATTGGGGCCTGCGCGCGCTCTCAGTCGCGCTCTGCGTTTTCGTTGTCGCTCATCTGTTTCTGCTCACCGCATGGACGAGGCCTTGGCAGGTGGCGGCGCAGCCCGCGCCCAAACCGACGCCGCCCGCCGTGCCTCCCAAGGCCACCATCGTCTGGAAAAAACCCTCGGCGGAAACCAGCGCCGCGCCAATCGAGGAAGTGCCGCTCACCGCGGAGGCAAATTCCGAGAGCGGCTTGCACGACATGACGCTCGAGCTTTCCGTGAATGGCGAGCACAAGCTGAGCGTGAAGGTGCCGGTCGATGCGCTCGATAAAGCCGGCAAACATCCCATCGCCGTCTCGATGTATCTCGACCAGTTGAACGTCGAGCCGTACGACATGGTCTCGTATTACCTCAGCGCGCAGCGTATTTCGCCGGACAAGCTGGCCGCCACGACTTCCCCGGTGCAATTCGTCGAGGTGAAGCCCTTTCGCGAGGACATCGGGAAGATGCCCGGCGGCGGAGGGGGAGGCGGCGCGAAGGAAAAGGCGGCCGAATCCATCGGCGCGCTCAAGCTCGCGCAGTTGCGCCTCATGAAGGAAAACTTCCTACTCGCCCACACCGATCTCACCCACGACGACGCGGACTGGCTCAAGGAAGACCAGCGCGTCGGCAGCGAGCAGGGCGTGCTCGAAACGAAGACGAGCGGAATTTCGCAGCAATTGACCGATGCCGGCGCGCCCGCCGAGATCATCGACCTCCTCACCCAAGCCCAGCCATTGATGACCGACGCCTCCACAAAAATCACCGCGAAGGACAACGAGCCCGCCCTCACGCCGCAAGGCAAGTCGCTCGCATTGATTACCAGCATCGAGAAATACATCCGCAAGGTGATCGCGGATTCCAAGTCACAGGCGCAGGCCCAGCCCAAGCCGAAGGATCCATTTGAAAAACGGAAGGACCTCGACATGAAGCCGCGCTCCACCACGCCCGCGGGCCAGCTCGAGCAAATCGCGAAGGACCAGGAGCAATTGGCGCACGACATGGCCCAGCAGCAACAACAACAGGCGCAGGATTCCGGGCAGCAATCACAGCAAAATTCCGCGCAACAGGCACAGAACCCCGGCCAGCAAGCAAATCCCGGCCAGCAGGGCCAAAATCCGGGCCAGCAAGGTCAAAATCCTGGGCAACAGGCCCAGCAAAATCCGGGACAGCAGGGGCAAAACCCCGGCCAGAATCCCGGCCAGCAGGGCAACCCGAATCAAAGCCAGGGCACGACCGCCGAGCGGCAGGCACAGATCAACCAGCGGATCAGCGATTTAATGAAGGGCCAGCAATTTGATCCCGGCGTGAATGAACATCTGCAAAAAGGCAGCGAGCAGGCCGGCGAATCGCTCAAGCAGCTCAATGCCGGCGACCCGAAGCAAGCGCAGGAAGCCGCCGCCGAAAGCGCGAGCGAATTGCACAAGGCCGCCGACGCGATGAACCAGGCCGGCGAGCAAAAAGCGAATGACCAGGTCGCCGACGCCATCAAGATGCTCGACGAAGCCGCCGCCCAGGCCAGCACCGCTCCACAGCAAAAAACCGACGCCGATGCCAAGGGCGCCGCGCAAAAAGCGCAGGATGATGTTACACAAGCGAAAGCAGGCCTCGCGCAGGCCGCGCAGGACCAGCAGGCGACCGGTTCCGAGCAGGCCGCCACGCGCCTCGCGCAGTTCGCGAATATGCTCAACGACAAGGGGCTGCGCGACGACATGCAGCAACTCCACGACAAACCGCGCGACACCGCGCAGGCCGCGAACGTCGCCGGCAAGCTCAACGACATCGCCAACCAGCTCGCCTCCACACCGGGCGGCGCCCCGAAGACGCCCGACGAAATCGCGAAGTTGATCGACCGCATGGAGCGCTCCAAGGCCAACCTCGACCACCTCGCCCAGATGCAGCAACAGCAGGGCAACGACGGCAAGGGGCAGGGACAGAACCCGGGGCCATCGCCAACGAACAATCCCGGCGGCGCAAACCCGGGCCAGGGGAAACAACAGCAGCAAGCCTTCGCGAAGCAAGTGCTCGAGGACGTGCTGCAGGAAGCGGCCGAAGCGCGCCCGCTCCTTCCCCCGCAGGCCACCCAGGCGTTGCGCGAGGCAGTGGGTCCCAGCCAATACGGCGGCAAGGGGGGAAATGTCGTCAAGTCGTTTGGTAAAATCCAAGGGCCGCTCGACTCGATGCTCTCGCTGCTGCGCGATAAATTGCTCGATGCGCAGCGTAATCACGATCTCGCCGACCAGTCCGACACCCCCGCGCCTCCCGCCTATCGCGATGCCGTGGCGGATTACTTCGAACAACTCTCGCGCGACTACGGAAAATCGCCAGCGCCGGCGCCCGACGCAACTCCCAAGCCGCAATGACCGCCGCGTTTGAATGGCAATTCGGCGGCTGGCTCCACTCGCTGCCGCAACAAGTGGCGTGGATGGCGCTCGGGGCCGTGGCCGTGGGCGGTCTTGCGCTCATCGTTTTTTCATACGGCAGCACGTTGCAAAAGCTTTCCGCGCCGCGCCGCTGGGTGTTCACGACGTTCCGCCTGCTCGCGCTGGCCGCCGTGCTCCTTTGCCTCGCGAATCCCGTGCGCGTGGAGCGTCCCGACAAAAAGGAAAAACCGAAGCGCGCGCTCGCCGTGCTCGTGGACCGCTCCGGCAGCATGGCCGCGAAGGACAACCGCTCGCAGACGCGCCTCGACAACGCCGTCCGCCTTTGGAACCAGCACGCCACGGAGTTGAAGCAGGGATTTGACCGCGTCGATTATTACCGCTTCAGCTCGAAACTCACGCACGCCGCCGACATGGACGACGCGCTCAAGGCCACCGACCCCGGGAGCGAGACGCGGCTGTACGAGGCGCTCAACCAGCTTCTCGATTCCTCGCCCGCCGGCATCGCCTGCCTCACAGACGGCCTCGACACCACCGGCGCCCAGGCCGGCATGCTGGTGGCGAAGGCGCAGCGCCTCTCGGTGCCAATTTATTTTGTGGCAGGCTCAAACCGCACGCGCCCGCCGGAGTATATGTGCATCCGCGAAGTCAAAATTCCCTCGCAAGTCCTGCGGCACACGCAGTTCACGGCGTCGGTCGCGGTCGAGGTCGCATCGAACTCCGGGGGCGAATTGCCGATCGAGCTTTGGAACAAGGACAAAATGGTCGCCTCCACGAAGCTCACCGTGCGCCCCGGCGTGAACGTGCTCCCGTGGTCGGTCCCCATCACCTCGAAGGAACCCGAAGCGATGCAACTCGAATTCCGCGCCGGGGAGGCCGAGCACCGCGACATCGCGACCGCAACCACGCAGGTCGTGGATAAAACCAACGTGAACGTCCTGTATTACCAAGGCGCGCTTTTGTGGGGCTATCGCTACCTGCTCACGGCGCTTCAGAATGACCCGAGCTTCCGCATGAGCGCGATCCTCAATCCCGGCCTCAACATGCAGTTGACCTCCTCGACGCCCGACGGCCAGTCGATGCGCGACCTGCCCGAAAGCGCCGACGCGCTCAAGCCCTTCCAGATCGTCGTTCTCGCGAATGTTTTCGCCGATCAGCTTTCGGCAAAGCAACAGATGGCGCTGGTCAATTACGTGAAGGGCGGCGGCGCGGTTCTTTTCATCACGCCCGACTCCGACGCCAGCGGAAAATTCGCGGGCACGCCGCTCGAGCAGATGCTCCCCGTCGTCTTCACCCCTCCTCCCGCGGCGTCGAAGGAAGGCGACGCCGAGAAGAATTTCCAGCAGCGGATGAACGATGCCGGCGGCGCGGATGCCGGGATGGAAACATCGTTCGCCGACCAGATGATCGGCGAGCAGACCGCCGGCGATACGCTGCTTCCCTTCACCGCCCCTCCCGGCGGCGACGCCCGGGTCTCGCGGCTTTTCCAGCCCGGCCCGAACGCCCCGAAATTCGCCTCTTATGCGAAGGTAAACAATGTAAAACCGGGCGCCGAGGTGCTTGCCGTGCATCCCACCGACCGCATGCCCGGCTCCGGCGCCCCCCGTGTGCTCATCGCGCGGCAGACCTTCGGCGCGGGCTCCAGCGCGGTGATGACCACCGACCTCCTCTGGCGCTGGAAGATGTCCCTTTCCAGCGAGAGCCACGTGGCCGAGACTTTCTGGCAGCAATTCATGCTCATGCTCGCGCGCACCACTTCGGGCCGCGGGCTGCTGCTCGTGAAAAACTCCGTCACCGCGCAAGCGGGACGGCCCGTTTCGGTGCAGGTGGATGCCGCCCCGGGTAGCGCTCCCAAGTTGGAAGCCGTTTCGCCGTCGGGAGCGAAAATCCCGCTGTCGCTCGAGCCGCAACCGGGGGTCACCGATGGCCAGCAGGTCCTGTTCACGCCGTACACCGAGGGCCAGTGGGAAGTCACAGCGACCGACGCCGCGGGGAACTTCGCGCGCGTGGCCATGCCCGTGGGCGCAAAGAAAACCACGGTGGAATCGCTCGACGACCCGGCGGACATCGAGGGCCTGCGCCGGATCGCCGAAGGCACCGGCGGCTCGCTCATCGAAAACCAGTCCGGGGCTCTCCGTCCGCGCACGGATACCTACGAACCGCCGGAGGTCAAGCGCATGCAGCCGCTCTGGGACTCCCAATGGCTCATCATCGCGCTGCTCGCCATTTACGCAACCGAGCTGGTGGCAAGGCGCATGGCAAAATTATTGTAGCAATTGTTTAAACACTCCGCGTTTTACAAATGAGGTGCTTTCACCCGAAAATATGATAGGAGTAACACCATGGATGAGATGACGAGGCAGAAGTTCCTGAAGCTGCTGGCCGCGGGAGGGGCGTCATTCCTGGGAGCGCAGCGTTTATTATCGGGGCAAACACCCGACCAGCAGCCGGTCTCGCAGAATGCCAATGAGAGCGTGGACTTGAACGGAGTGTCTCCGACCCTCCAGCAACTCACCGCACAACCCAAGCGCGGTCCCTATTCCCCATGGGCGCGCCTCAAATACACCTGCCGCGGCAACGACGACGACGATTGGAACGTCCATCCCAACGGCGACCTGAATCTCATCGACGTGATCCGCGAGGAGAGCACCGCGAATGTCCGCAAGCACTGGAACGTCGCCGACATCACCAATCTCGATTCGATGACCATCTTCCCGTTCCTTTTCATGCACAGCGAACTCGCGCCGGAGCTGGAGGACGCCCACCGCAAAAACGTGCGCGAGTACCTCCTGCGCGGCGGTTTCCTTTTCGCGGAGGATTGCGTGAAGGGGAAAATGCGCAGCGATGGCAGCGGCGACGAATTTTTCCGCCGCATGGCCGAGGTGGATTTCCCCGCGATGTTCCCCGAGGGCAAGCTGGAGAAGCTTCCCTTCGACCACCCGGTTTTTCATTGCTTCCATCATTTCGACAAAGGACTCCCGCACATGCAAGGCAAGGAATGGGGCCTCCATGGGCTCACGGTGAAAGGCCGGCTCGTCGCGCTCCTCTCGCCGTCCGACCTGCATTGCGGCTGGGCGAATGGCAAGGAGTGGTTCAGCGAAGAGAAGCAGCAACAGGCCTTCCACATGGGCACGAACATCTATCTCTACGCGATGACGCAGGATACCGGCGGGAAAATCGCGGCCTCGTAGTGCGAGGCACTGCTGCGAGCGGCCAAAAATTCTATTTGCCATCGCTATGTGGCAATTTTACGTTTTCCGTCCGCTGTCATGATAACGCCACACGACCAGCAGGCTTGCACTTCGCACCCGGTCCCGGGAAATTTCCTGGAAAAAATTCACCAACCATAAACAACCAACGAAAGCACAATATGTCATTACGTTTAGGAGATATTGCTCCCAACTTCAGCGTCAGCACCACCGAGGGCACCGTCGATTTCCACCAATGGCTCGGCGATTCCTGGGGCATCCTCTTCTCGCATCCCGCCGATTTCACGCCGGTCTGCACGACCGAGCTCGGCACCGTGGCTAAGCTCAAGGGCGAATTTGAAAAGCGCAACGTGAAGGTCATCGCCGTGAGCGTCGACCCGCTCGAGTCGCACAAGAACTGGATCAAGGACATCAACGAAACCCAGTCCTGCACGATGAATTACCCGATCATCGCCGACCCCGACCGCCAGGTCGCGCAGGCCTACGGCATGATCCACCCCAACGTGGACGACAAGGCGACCGTGCGCTCCGTGTTCATCATCGGGCCCGACAAGAAAATCAAGCTCACGCTCACCTACCCCGCCAGCACCGGGCGCAATTTCACCGAGATCCTGCGCGTGGTCGATTCGCTACAACTCACGGCCAGGCACAAGGTCGCCACGCCGGCGGATTGGAAGCATGGTGAGGATTGCATCGTGACGCCCGCCGTCTCCGACGACGACGCCGCGAAGCTCTTCCCGAAGGGCGTGCGCAAAATCAAACCGTATCTCCGGTACACGCCGCAGCCCAATATCTAAATGGGCGCGGTGCGCTGGTTCGGCATCGACCATCATATCGGCAGGACGCCGCTGGTTCGCCTGCGGCGCCTGTCCGAGCTCACTGGGTGCGAGATCCTGGCCAAGGCCGAGTTCATGAACCCCGGCGGTTCGGTCAAGGACCGGACCGCGCTCAACATCATCGTGGAAGCGGAAGCCGCCGGAAAATTGAAGCCCGGCGGCACGATCATCGAGGGCACGGCCGGCAATACCGGCATCGGGTTGGCGACGGTCGGCTTGAGCAAAGGTTACCACACCGTCATCGTCATTCCGGAAACGCAGTCGCAGGAAAAAATCCAGTTGCTCCGGACCTTGGGGGCGAAAGTCATCACCGTCCCCGAAAAACCGTACAGCGATCCCGGCAATTACAACCACCAGGCGGAGCGGCTCGCGAAGGAGAACGGCTGGTTTTGGGCCGACCAGTTCGACAACCTCGACAACCGCGCCGTGCATTACAAAACCACCGGCCCGGAAATCTGGGAGCAAACTTCCGGCGAGGTGACGGCCTTCGCCGCATCGGTAGGAACCGGCGGCACGCTCGCGGGCACCACGATGTTTTTGAAGGAGCGCAACCCGAAAATCACGGCGGTATGCCCCGATCCCTACGGGGCCGCGATGTGGTCGTGGTTCAAGCAAGGCAACCTCGACACGAAGGACGGCGAATCCTTCGCCGAGGGTATCGGCCAAAGCCGCGTGACCAAAAACCTCGAGGGCATTACGATCGACGAAGCATACCGCATCGACGACCAAAGCGCGCTCACGATCATTCATCACCTGCTGCGCGAGGAGGGGCTGTTCGTCGGGCTCTCCTCGGGGATCAACGTCGCCGGGGCAGTCCGCCTCGCGCGCGAACGCGGCCCGGGGCAGGTCATCACGACCATCCTGTGCGATTCGGGCGTGCGCTACATGTCGAAGCTTTTCAATCGCGAATGGCTCGCGGCGCACAAACTCGATCCCGATCTGCCGCTGGAATCCGTTTTGAATTAGCGGTTACTCCCGCAACACGCCCTCCGCGAATTGCGCAAAAACGCGTGCGCGATCAAACCGCTCCACATACTTCCTGCCCGCCGCGCCGAAACCCGCCAGTTCGCCGGGTGACGCGGCAAGACCGTCGAGTTTCCGGGCCAGCGCTTCCGCATCGCCGGGAAGCACCCGCGCGCCAAATTTCCCCTCCACCAGCACGCGCGTGAGTTCGCTCTCCTCATCCGCCACCGCGAGCACCGGCCTTGCATACGCAAGCGCGTTGAGCAATTTGCTCGGGAAAAAAGCGCGTCCCGTTCCCTTCTGCTGCGTGATCAGCGCCACGTCGATGTCCGCCAGCATCTCGCGGTAATCATTCTCCGCCTGCAACGGGAGCAGCAGGATGTTTTTCAAACCGTCGCGGGCAATCATTTCCGAGAGCGAATCGCGCGCCGAACCTTCCCCGCAGATGATGATCTTCAC
>DASZPK010000136.1:0-2351 GCA_035550335.1 Chthoniobacteraceae bacterium
CTCGAAAAGCTCGCGCGCGGCGGTGGGGTCGTATTCGTCGCCGGAGTTCAGGTGGCCCGCGGCGCTCGAGTCCCATTTGCGCTGCTGCTTGTCCTTCCATCGCGAGCGCTTTTGCAGGAAGAGCTCGCCGGCTTTGTTAAACACGAAGATGTGCACCGCCCGGTGCCGCAGCTTTTGCGAATGCACCTCATGGCGCGAAGCGGCGCCGATCACGCGGTTCTGCTCGTCGACCACGTCGAAGAGTTCGCCGTGGATGTCCTGCGCGGCCGTCAACCCGCCCGGGCGCAGCAGATTGGCGAGCGCGATCCATTGTTTCACGTCGAGTTCCTCCGCGCGCACGGTCTCCGGCACACCCAGCGCCCCCGCGAGCGCCGGCCAGTCGGGCGCGTATTCCGCAAGCATTTTCCGGAGTTGCTTGCGGCGCTGTGAAAAACCTTGTTTGACAATGCGGTTGAAGAACTGCCCGTCGCAATCCGGCAGTTCGTCGTCCGCGCGCGGCGTGAGCAGCACCACGCCGGAATCGACCTTCGGCTCCGGCAGGAATACCGAGGCCGGCAGGTTCCGCAGGTAGCGCACGCGCCAACGCCGCTGGAGGATGAGCGTGAGCGCTCCGTACTCCTTCGTCGAGGGCTCCGCGGAAAGACGCTGCGCGAGTTCCTTCTGCAGCGTGAACACCAGCCGCGTCACCGGTAGATACTCCGCCGTGAATTTGAAAAGGATCTGGCTCGAAACGTAATACGGCAGATTGCCCACGATTTTGAGCGGGCCTTTTTCCATGAGCGTACGGGCGTCGAATTCGACCGCGTCCTGGTGCAATACCCCGACATTTTTTCCCGCGAAATGCTCCTTCAAAAATTCGGCGAGCCGTCCGTCCTTTTCGATGAGCGTCACCGAAGTGCCGCGCGCGACGAGGTGCTCCGTGAGCGCGCCCAGGCCCGGCCCGATCTCGACCGCGTGCTCCCCCGGCTGGAGGTCGAGTTGCGACACGATCCACTCGGCGAGGTTCTGGTCGTGCAGGAAATTTTGCCCGAGCGATTTGCTCGGCTTCACCCCGAGCGAATCCAAGCTCGACTTAATCACGGACAGCTTCATGTCTTGCGACGGAAAAGTTTCCGCGCATCCTTGATCCCCACGCCCTCGATGAAATACGCCGAGGCCGAGCGCCCGAGCGCGTAAGTCCCCGCGCCAGCGATGCCCCCTGACACGATGTTTCCCCACACCGGCACGAGCTTCAGCAGCGCCCGCGCCCCCTCGCGGAAAACGAGTCCCGCGCCGGCATTCACCCCCAGCGCCGCGACGAATTCCGCCGACGATTTCACCCCGAACTCCCGCCCGCTGATGTGCATGATCCCGCTGATCATCATCAACTGGAGCCCGGTGAGGATCGGGTAATCCGCGAGTGGAATCGGCTGCACGCCGATGGTCGCGCAAATCGCGGTGACCGCCTTGACCAGCGTCTGCGCGATTTTCATTTGCACGTCGCGCACGCCGCAAAGCCGCGCCATTTCCAGCCGCGCTTCCTCGGGGAGCTCCTCCGCGACCACCTGCGCGAGGCGTTCCGCACTCTGCCGGCTGGCGTCCGTGGCATCCATCGAGCCGTCGAGCCGGAAGCGGGTCGCCGCCACGGTGAGCGTCGCCGCGAGCCGCTCGCTCACCGCCGCCTTGGTGTGGAGGCACGCGTGCAATTGCTCGCGAGCCTCTTCCGCATCCGCCTCGCTGCTCCTCGCCAGGACGCCGATCACCGCCTCACGCTGGCTGCCGTGCGCATTGAGGAACTCCAGCAGCGCGTTGAAATCCGCAAGCTCGGCCGCCAGCGCATCGTCCACCTCGGGCGTCGAGCGCAGGAACAGGAAAATATCCGCGCCCTCGTCCGCGAGAGCGCTTCGCACGGCGGCATCCGTCGCCGGCTTGCGCGCATCGAGCACCCGCAACGCACCGCGAGGCGAGCGATATTCGCGCCAACCGCCCTCATCGACCTCGCCCGCGCCCACCACCTCGGCGTTGAAAAGCGTGTCGAGCACCTGCGCCTTCGACGCGCCCGGCTGGCCGGCGATCACGATCCGCGGCGGCCGCTCGCGCAGGAAGAGGTTCTTGATCGTCCCCATCTCCTTCAAAATCGGCTTTTGCAGCGCCTCGGGCAGCTTCGCGAGAAGCGACTCCATGCGCTCGTAAATTTGGAGGACGGTTTTGTTATTCATGGCGTTGGCGCGTTGACCGCGAATCTACGAAATCAAAGCGCCGCAAGCAACTGCTCAGCGTGCTCCGCCGGCTTCACCTTGCGCAATACCGCCTTGAGTTTGCCATCCGGCCCGATCACGAACGTGCTCCGCTCGGTGCCCATGTATTTTTTC